>JANPOR010000295.1:0-20119 GCA_031428075.1 Hymenobacter sp.
CGCGGCCGTGGCCCCGCCCCAGGGTGGCCCCCGCGACGTGACGCCGCCGCACCTGGTCAGCAGCTCGCCCGACAGCGCGGCCCGCAACGTGAAGCAGCGCTACGTGAAGCTCGTGTTTTCGGAGTACGTACAGCTCAAGGACCTGAACAAAAACCTACTTATCACGCCCCAACTGCCGCCCGACAACCCTTATAAACCCCGCGAAGACCGCAATACGATTACGCTGCTTTTCGATAAGCCGTTGGAGAACAACACCACGTACAGCTTCAACTTCCGCAACGCGGTGGTGGACATTACCGAAAGCCTACCGGCCAAAAACGCCCAACTCAGCTTCAGCACCGGTGCCGTGCTCGACTCCGGGGCCGTGCGCGGCACCGTTACGGACCTGCTGACCGCCTTACCCGCCAACGAAGCCGCCGTGGCCTTATTCCGCACCGCCGACACGGCCGGCGTGCGTCGCGGCCGGCCTTACTACCTCACCCGCACCGATAAGCAGGGCAAGTACAGCCTGGGCTTTTTGCGGGCCGGCACTTATAACCTCTACGCCATCGCCGACAAAAACAACAACAACCGCTACGACGAAGGGGAGAAAATTGGTTACCTGGCTGGCCCCGTCACCATCGGATCCGCGCCCATCACGGCCGACTTACTGCTGACCCAGCCCGACCGTCGGCCGCCCTTGCTCACCACCCAGGTGCCGGGGCCCACCCAGTTACGAGCGACCTTTAACGAAGGACTGGCCGCCGCTAGCCTAGCCCCGCTTCCCCCCGACCCGGCCCACACGCCCGCCCCCGAAGCCGTACAACTCGCCGACGGGGGCCACAGCGTGCTGCTCTTTAAATCGCCGGGCCTCGCCGACGGCCGTTACCTGCTTACCGCCACCGACAGCAGCGGCAACGTGGCCCACGACACGCTGAGCGTGCGCTTTCCGGTGCCGGCCGCCGCGGCCCGCAAGGCCCCCACGGCTGGCCCAGCCTACACCGTCGAGGGGGCCCCCCACAGCGCGTTTCGTCAGGGCTTGGTCCGGTTCCAGTTTGCCGTGCCGATGGTGCTGGTGGCCGGCCGGCCGGTGGGCACGCTCGTGGAAGATTCGCTTAAGCGCCGCCCGCTGCTCATGCCCACCGACGCGGTTCTCAACCCCGCGCACACCCAATTGACGGTGGCCCTGAATACCCAGGCCAAAACCCGCGTCGAAATCGGTCTCGATAGCACCGCCCTGCTTCCCGTAACCGGGCAGCTGCTGCGGTGGCCACGCTCCCTGCGCCTCGCCATCACCGAGGTTGACCCTAACGGCACACTGCTCGGCACCATCCAAACCAAGGCAGCCCGCTTCAATTTGCAGTTGCTCAACGAAAAGTTCGAGTTGATCCAAACGCTGCCCTCGCCCAAGGGCCGCTACCGATTCGGGCACCTAGCCCCCGGCAAATACCGCCTGCGCGTCCTGTTCGATGCCGACGGCGACGGCCACTGGCGCGGTGGCAGTCCCGACCTCCGCACGCCCGCCGAGCCCGTGTACCTCGCCCCCAAAGTGCTGCAGATGCGCTCCAACTTCGAAATTGAGGAGAACCTGGTTTTCTAGGGCTTGCCGTGGCTGTAACGTGGCCCCCGGGGGATAACTTTTACTCGTTTCAAGTTACTGGGAGCATTTTCGGGCCATAATCCACCTGTTTTCCACCGGGTTTTCCACCGAGCTTTTGCTGCCACCACGTTCTGGTGGATAACCTGGGGGAAACCTAGCCATGATGCGTGGATAAAGTGGGCACAACTTTTTTTGGTCGGAGAGGCCCCCGCACAGGTCGCGCGGTCTGTGGAAAACCGGGGATAACTCGTCGGTTGCAGCGGGCCAATCCCCATCGGCACTACCCGGTGGATTGTGCGTATGTGGAGAACGTGTGGAGATGTTGAAAACCAATTCAACCACTTGTCATTCAGTGAAATGATATCCACAATGCTGGTGGATAGTCGGTGGACAAGCCCACTGTTACACACAAGTTATCCCGGCGGTGGATAACCCCGTCCGATTGTCCACTTATCAACGTCCCTAATAACTGGAAATAGAAAGGGTCTTTTTAAAAAGAAATTTAATCAAAATCTATCCACGTGGAAAACTCGGACTTCGGGTTTCGTTCCAGAGCCCAGGTTTCTGCGCAAAACGCCAACCCGCCCCAAACGCGCCCGCCATACCTCTCAACTACATGCTTGACTTCGCTGCCGTTGGTTTCCGCCAATACCCCGAATCCTACCGCGTGGGGCAGGGCGTGCTGCTGGTGCAGTCCTACAAGGGCGAGATCCTGCCCCACTAGCGCTTCAAAGACGCCGCGGCGGCCAAGGAGTCGTAGGAAGTCATTGGGGCCTGTCCGAGGCTTATTTGGAAGCCAAGGATTTTGTGGGGACCGACATGGCCCGCAAGTTTTTGCAGATGGGCTTCACGCGGGCCGGCGCTACGCCAACCACCGCGTCGGCAATAAATACGTCGGGCCCGTGCCCGCCGACAAAAAAGGCTCGTCCGGGGCCCACGGCCGCCCCGAAATGCTCCACCCCGATCCCGATGAAATCGCCGCCGCCGAAATTTTCGATCGCAATTGGGCCAAGGCCAAAACCCACCCCGAGTACCTGCGCCAAAAAGGGGCTTTCATTGCCCGTTATGGCAAGTAGGCCGGGGCCTGCCAACTCCAGGGCCCCGCGCCCCGTTCCTACCTTTGTGTATCACTTTTACTTACACCGCAATGGCAACCATTCAACCCTCCAGCATTGAGGAAAACGAAATAACCCTGGGCACCGGCATGGGTCTGTTGCGCTTCGGGGCCACCATGGACGAGGTGCGTACCCTGGTGGGCGAGCCCGAGGAAATCGAGGAATCAAAGGACGAAGACGAATTTGAGCATCAGGAGTGGGTGTACCACGAAGAAGATTACCTCGTGTCGCTGTACTTCGACCGCGAAGACGACTTTCGCCTGAGCTGCATCGAAACCGACAACCCCAACATGCGCCTTTTCGGCGAAGCCATCCAAGGCCAGCTGCTCGACAAAATCCAAGCCCTGATGCAGCAACACGGTCTGGCCGACGCCGAGGTCGAAAACATGGACGGCGGTGAAGTACGCTTGAGCTATGAGCAGTCGATGATTGACCTGTATTTCGATGAGGGCGTGCTGCAATTCGTCAATTTCGGCGTCTTCATCAACGACGAGCTAGAGGTGCAGTGGCCCAAATAGAACCCGAGTTATCCACAAAACAAGCGATTTTGAGTGTGGATAAGTGGATAAGTGACTATAAAAGGTCGTTTTAGCCCGTTAAAGAGGCGGCCCCGGGCAGGGGCCGCCTCTTTTTATCCTGCCGAGAGGGGCTTGATAGGGGCTGTGCAATCGCAGCACAACCGAGCACAACCCGGTGGTACCGGCTACCCCGTCATAACCCGGAACAGCAGGAACAGGGCCCCGGCCAGCACCATGGTTACGGGCAGCGTGAGCACCCAGGCCAAAGCAATGCTGCGCACCATTTGCGGGTTGACGTTCTTCACGCCCCGGCTGGCCACCATCGAGCCGGCGATGGAGGAGGTGAGCACGTGCGTGGTGGAGGTAGGTAGGCCGAAAGCGGTGTTCACGCCGATCATGGCGGCGGCCACCAACTCCGAGCTGGCCCCCTGGGCGTAGGTGAGGTGCTCCTTGCCAATCCGCTCGCCGATGGTGGTTACAATGCGTTGCCAACCAATCATGGTGCCGCAGGCCAACGAAAGGCTTACCACCAGCAGCACCCACCAGGGCGCGTAGTCGGTGAAGGATTTCATTTCCTTGATGGCGCTATCATAAGTGGCGCGGTCTTCGGTGCTGAGGCTGACCCGGTTGGAGCCAAGCAGCTTCTTGGCCCGGTTGGAAGTTAGTAAGATGTCGCGGCGAATTTCGAAGCGGGCGGCTTGGGGCAGCTGAGCTACGTCGTTTTTGCCGGCGAACACGCGGTCAAGATCAGTGGTCTGGGTCTGCACCTCGGCCAGTAGCTTTTGGTCGGCGGGGCTCAGCTCGGCACGGTTCACGCGGTTCATCACGAACTCGACTTGGGCCAGCGACTGGCGCAAATCGAGCGGGTTCTTGCTTTGGTCGAGGGCGTAGTACGTGGGTACGATGCCGATGAGAATGAGCATGATCAAGCCCACACCTTTTTGTCCGTCGTTCGAGCCGTGGAAAAAGCTGACCAATGTGCAGGTAACCACTAGCAGTAGCCGAATCCAGAGGGGCGGGGGCTTGCGCTTGTGCGGCTCCTTGAAGATAGACTTGCTGCGCACGAAGCGCTTGAGCAGAAACATCATGCCGATGGTGAAGGTGAAGCCCAGCAGCGGGCTCGAAATTAGGGCTAGGGCGGTTTCACCGGCTTTCGCCCAGTTCACAGCCGCGCCCTTCGAGCCCGGCAGTAGCGAGAAGGCGATGCCCACGCCCAGGATAGAGCCGATTAGCGCGTGCGACGACGACGACGGAAGGCCGTAGTACCAAGTGCCCACGTTCCAGATGATGGCGGCCAAGATGAGGGCCCCCACCATGGCGATGCCGTGGTACACGTTCTGGTCGACGAGGCTTTCAACGGGCAATAGGTAAACAATACCCATAGCCACGCCGATGCCACCGGCAAACACGCCGATGAAGTTCCAGAATGCCGACCAGACCACGGCCACCCAGGGCCGTAATGTGTTGGTATAGATGACCGTGGCCACAGCATTGGCCGTATCGTGGAACCCGTTGACGAACTCGAACGTGCAGGCCGCCAGCAAGCACACGCCCAGCAAAAGCAACACGTGGGGTTCTAGACCAAACATAAAGGTGAAATTGGTGTGAATGCAAAGTGACACATCTGCCAAAGGTAGCGGGGTGGCCAGCAGTGGCTATGTTACCGAATTGTGAACACAGGCCGTTGCCTTTCACAAATTGGACAAGTGGCGCAGGCCCGAAGACTTAGCAGCCGCATCCTATCGGCCGGTGTTGACCTTTGCCGCCAGCCGTTCCGTACCGTCCGTCAAAATCCGTTGGCATCTGCGGGCTAATTTTGTCGGCTATGAGCAACCCCACTGCCCCCGCCAAAGCGGCCCAGTTGAAAGACATCGTGGCCCACGCCAAAGAATACGGTTTCGTGTTCCAGTCCTCCGAGATCTACGACGGCCTGGCCGCTGTGTACGACTACGGCCCCAACGGCGTGGAGTTAAAAAACAACCTCAAGCGCTTGTGGTGGGAGGCCATGACCCAGCTGCATGACAATGTGGTAGGCCTCGACGCCGCTATTTTCATGGACCCGCGCACCTGGGAAGCCAGCGGCCACGTGGCCGGCTTCAACGACCCGCTCATCGACAACCTCGACAGCAAAAAGCGTTACCGCGCCGATGTATTATTGGAAGAAAAAGCCGCCGGGTACGAAAATGCCGGCGACTTAGCGCGCGGAGCAGCCCTCACCGCCGAAATGGGCCGGCTGCTGACGGTCAACGACCTGGCTGGGGTGCGCCAGCTTATCATCGACGAAAAAATTGTGTGTCCGGTGTCCGGTACTGGCAAGTGGACGGAGGTGCGTCAGTTCAACCTGATGTTCTCGACCCAAGGCTCGGCCGTTGATTCGGATGCGCCACCGGTGTACTTGCGGCCCGAAACGGCCCAGGGCATTTTCGTCAATTTTCTGAACGTGCAAAAGTCGGCCCGGCAGAAGGTACCGTTCGGCATCGCGCAGATTGGCAAGGCCTTTCGCAATGAGATTGTGGCCCGGCAGTTCATTTTTCGAATGCGCGAATTTGAGCAGATGGAAATGCAATTCTTCGTGCGCCCCGGTACCGAGGAGCACTGGTACAAAACCTGGAAGGCCGCCCGCCGCCGCTTCCACGAAGCCCTGGGCCTGGCCCCCGAGAAACTGCGTTTCCACGACCACGACAAGCTGGCCCATTACGCCAAGGCAGCTGTGGACATCGAATACGAGTTTCCGTTTGGTTTCAAGGAAATCGAAGGCATCCACTCCCGCTCCGACTTCGACCTGACCCAGCACCAGAACCTGAGCCGCAAAAAGCAGCAGTACTTCGACGCCGACATCGACCCCGCTACCGGTAAAGCTTACGGCAACTACGTGCCGTTTGTGGTTGAAACGTCCGTGGGGGCCGACCGCCTATTTCTGGCTACGCTCTGCCAGGCCTTTACCGAAGAAACCATTACCGAAGGCGAAGGGGAGGCCCAGCAAACCAAAACCCGCACGTTCCTGAAGTTGCACCCGGCCCTGGCCCCCATCAAAGCCGCCATTTTCCCGCTGGTGCGCAAAGACGGTCTACCCGAGAAAGCCCAACAAATCTTTGACGACCTGCGCTTCGATTTCCGCGTAACGGTGGAGGAAAAGGACGCTATCGGCAAGCGCTACACCCGCCAGGATCTCATTGGTACTCCTTTCTGCATCGCCGTGGACCACCAGACGCTGGAAGACGATACCGTGACTGTGCGCCACCGCGATACCCGCCTGCAAACCCGCCTGCCGATTGCCGAGCTGCGCCAGTACATTGGCGCGGCCATTAGCTTCAAGTCCATACTTGCCAAGCTGTAAGCAAGCAGTCACAGTCGCTAACGAATAGCGACTGTGACTGCGCTCGTGCTTGTGGCGGCCAGTGCAAAGGCCCGTGGCACCGCTGCGGGCCTTTGTTTGCATCATTTGGCCGGCCAATGCGTTTGCTGCGCGGTAACTTTGTCTTTTTACAGGTTTTATGTGGGAGCAGTTCGCCTTATTCATCATCCGGTTTCGGCTTTCGCTGATTGCGGTGCTGGCCGTTATCACTGTGTTCATGGCCTGGAAAGCCAAGGATGTGGAAATGACCTACGACTTCGCCCAAGTGGTGAGCCCGCAGGACCCGGACATGGTGTACTTCCAGCAATTCAAGCGCCAGTTCGGCGAGGACGGCAACGTACTCGTGCTGGGAATGCAGGACAGCTCGGTGTACAAGCTGGCCAATTTCAACCAGCTCCGCATTCTGTCCGATACGCTGGCTAAAGTGCAAGGCGTAAACGGGGTGCTAAGCGTAACCAAGCTAGTAAACCTGGAAAAAGATACCACTAACAACAGCTTTCGGGCTGTGCCCATCTTTAAAGTAGCGCCCCGCACCCAGCGAGCGGTAGACAGCCTAATGGGTGTCGTAAACCGCATCGAATTTTATAAAGGCCAGCTTATCTCGCCGCGCACCGGGGCCACCCTGCTGGCCCTGACCATGGACCCAAAGTACTTAAACTCGTCGCGCCGCCAAGCCGTGATGGGGGATATCCTAGCCCACGCGCAGCGGTTCGAGAAGACGACTGGCATCAAGCTGCACTACGCCGGCCTGCCCTACGTGCGCTCGACGATGACGAGCAAGGTGGCTTCGGAGATGAAATTCTTCACCATCTTGGCCATGATTGTCACTGGTATTACGCTGCTGGTGTTCTTCCGTACGTGGTCGGCGGTGGTGTTTCCGCTGCTGGTGGTGGGCGTGACGGTGATCTGGTGTATCGGCTCGATTGTGCTGCTAGGCTACAAAATCAACCTGCTCACGGGCCTCATTCCTAGTATTATCGTCGTCATCGGTATCCCCAACTGCACTTACCTGCTTTCGCGCTATCACTACGATTTCCGCAAATCGGGCAACCAGATGCTGGCCATGACGCGGGTCATCCGCAAAATTGGCCTCGTAACCCTGATGAACAACACGACCACGGCCATCGGCTTCGTCGTGTTCTGTTTCACCGACATTGCCATCCTGTATCAGTTCGGACTGGTGGCTACCCTTAACATCTTCGCGGCCTTCATCATCAGCTTTATCCTGATTCCGGCGGTGTTTACCTACCTGCCACCGCCCACGCCCAAGCAGCTTGAGCACCTCGACGCCGCGCCGCTCACCAAGCTGCTGGAGTTTTTCGACCACCTCGTGCTCAACCGCCGGGGTACCGTGTACGGGCTGGCGCTGGTGCTGGTGGCAGGAGCCTCCGTGGGCATTTCGCGCATCGAATCAGTGTCTTACATGGTGGATGACCTGCCCAAGAAAAGCTCTGTTAACGCCGATCTGTTGTTTTTTGAGCGCCATTTTAATGGCGTGATGCCCCTGGAGTTTGAGGTAGATACCCATAAAAAGCGCGGGCTGCAAAAACTGGCTAACCTAGAAAAAATCGACCAGTTTGAGAACTATCTGCGCACCCAGCCCGAGCTCTCGCCACCCATCAGTTTGGTCACGTTTTTGAAGGCCTCAACCCAAGCGTTTTACAACGGCGACCCGCGGTTCTTCCGGCTGCCTGATAGCTCGGAAAAAAACTTCATTCTCAGTCAGTTGGCTAACTCCAGCAAGTCGTCGGGCGTGGGTCTGAACGGCAAGCTGTTGCGCTCCTTCGCCGACAGCACCGGTCAGAAAGCCCGCATCAGCCTGAAAATCGCCGACATCGGCTCTCAGAACCTGGACACGCTGATGAACACGAAAATTCTGCCCACGATGCGGCGCGTGTTTAAGGGTACTGGCATGGACGTGCGGCCCACAGGCACCACCATTCTGTTCACAAAAGGTAACGAGTACATCATCCACACCCTGCGTGACTCGCTGCTGTTAGCTTTTGCGCTGGTGGGCTTAGTGGTGCTGCTGCTGTTTCGCTCGCCGCGTACGGTGCTGTTTGCCTTGATCCCCAACGCCGTAACCCTGACCTTGACGGCCGGTATCATGGGCTTCTTTGGCATCCCACTTAAGCCCAGTACGGCCCTGATTTTCGTTATTGCCCTGGGCATCGACGGTGATAATTCCATCCACCTGCTGGCCAAGTTCCGCCAGGAGATGGCCCTCAACGGCCAGCGCGTGCGCGAAGCCGTGACGGTGACGCTGAGCGAAGCGGGTACGAGCATGATTTATACCAGCATTGTGTTGTTTGTGGGGTTTAGCATTTTTGCCTTCAGTGAGTTTGGAGGCACTAAAGCCCTGGGCCTGCTCATGTCGGCCTCGCTGCTGATCACCAACTTTTCGAACTTAATCCTGTTGCCTTCGCTGCTCATCACCTTCGAGCACGGCAAGGGCGACAACATCAGCGAGAAAGCTTGGGTGCGCCACTACGACGAGCTGTACCACGAAGAAGACGATGATTTGGAGCTGAACCTGGAGAAGATGAAAGTGAAGCGGTAAGTGTTATGCCCAGGACCGTCGTGCTTCGACAAGCGAACGCCAGATTAGCATGACGCCCAGATGATTGAAAGAACAAAAAATGAAATACCCCGAATTTAAACAACCGCTGGATTACGCCAAAGTAGGAGAGGACGTCCTCGCGTGGTGGCAGCAAAACCGCATCTTTGAGAAGAGCGTGAGCAGTCGTGAAGGCCAGCCCACGTTCGTGTTTTACGAGGGGCCCCCGTCGGCGAATGGGGCCCCCGGCATCCACCACGTGATGGCGCGGGCGGTGAAGGACATTTTCTGCCGCTACCAGACCATGCTCGGTAAGCAGGTGCCCCGCAAGGGCGGCTGGGACACCCACGGCTTGCCCATCGAGTTACAAGTGGAGAAGGAGCTGGGCATCACGAAGGAGGACATCGGCCACAAAATCAGCATTGAAAACTACAACCAGCGCTGCCGCGAGACGGTCATGCGCTTCAAGGCCCAGTGGGACGACCTGACCCAGAAAATGGGCTACTGGGTTGACCTCGACAACCCCTACGTGACCTTCGAACCGGAGTATATCGAGAGCTGCTGGGCCCTGCTCAAGAAACTCTACGACAAAGGCTTTCTTTACAAGGGCTACACCATCCAGCCCTACTCGCCGGCCGCCGGCACCGGCCTCAGCTCGCACGAGCTGAACCAGCCTGGCACCTACCGCGACGTGATGGACACGACCGTGGTGGCGCAGTTTCGGGTGAAGCGGGATGCGGCTTCTGAGAAGCTTTTTGCTGCTGCTGGTCCTGATGCTAAAGTGTTCATCTTAGCTTGGACCACTACACCCTGGACTTTGCCCGCCAATACAGGGCTGGCTGTGGGCAAGAACATTCCTTATGTTCTTGTTCGCACCTTCAACCAATATACCAATGAGTCAATTGTAGTTGTATTAGCGAAAGCGTTGGTAGGGCGTTATTTCTCTGAAAAAAGCGCGGTAGGAAAGATAATCCAACCCATAGATTGGTTTTCTAAAAACTACGAAAAATTGCTTCCATGGGAAGTCATAGGTGAGTTTACGGGCGCTGACCTCATCGACATCAAGTACGAGCGCCTGTTCGATTTCACGCCTTTTGAAGGCGAGGAACGAGCCTTCCGCGTCATCAATGGCGATTTCGTAACCACGGAGGACGGCACGGGCATCGTGCACATCTCGCCCACGTTTGGCGCTGATGACTTCCGGGCCGCGCAACTGGCCGACATCCCGGCGCTGATGGTGCCGGATGCCGAAGGCACGCTCGGCCCTATCGTGGACCGGACGGGCCGCTACGTGCCTCAAATGGGTGAGTTTGCGGGCCGTTGGGTGAAGAACTACGACAGCCACGACGAGACGGGTGCCGACTACAAGACGCTGGACGAGAGCATCGTCATCAAGATGAAAGGCGACGGCACGGCCTTCAAAGTGGAGAAGTACGAGCACACCTACCCGCACTGCTGGCGCACCGACAAGCCGGTGCTCTATTACCCGCTCGATTCGTGGTTCATCAAGACCACGGCGGTGAAGGACCGGCTCATCGAGCTCAACAAGACCATCAACTGGAAGCCCGAAAGTACCGGCACCGGCCGCTTCGGCAACTGGCTTGAAAACCTGGTGGACTGGAACCTCAGCCGCTCGCGCTACTGGGGCACGCCGCTGCCCATCTGGCGCACCCAGGACCGCACCGAGGAAATCTGCATCGGCAGCATCGCCGAGCTGAAGGCGGAGATTGACAAGGCCGTGGCGGCCGAAGTCATGACCCACAACCCCTACGCCAACGGCGAAAAAATCGACCTGCATCGTCCGTATGTCGATGACATATTTTTGGTAAGTCCCAGCGGCCAGCCCATGTACCGCGAGCCGGACTTGATTGACGTGTGGTTCGATTCGGGGGCCGTGCCCTATGCGCAGTGGCACTACCCGATTGAAAACGCCGAGGTCTTCCACAAGAACTTCCCCGCCGATTTCATCGCCGAAGGCGTGGACCAAACCCGCGGCTGGTTCTTCACCCTGCACGCGCTGGCCGTGATGCTGGAAGACTCGGTGGCATTTAAAAATGTGATTGCCAACGGCTTGGTGCTCGCCAAAGATGGCCAAAAGATGAGCAAGCGTCTCGGCAACGCCGTGGACCCGTTTGCTACCATCAAGCAGTTCGGGCCCGATGCCACCCGGTGGTATCTCATCGCCAACGCGCCGCCGTGGGACAACCTCAAGTTCGATCCCGCCGGCATCGTAGAGGTGCAGCGCCGGTTCTTCGGCACGCTCTTCAACACGTATTCGTTCTACGCGCTGTACGCGAACCTTGACGGTTTTCAGCCCTCCGCTGAAAACGGCGTGCCCTTGGCTGAGCTGAGCGAGTTGGACCGCTGGATTCTGAGCAAGCTGCAATCGCTCATCAACGAAGTACGTTTCCAGCTAGATGCTTACGACCCCACGAAGGCCGCCCGCGCCATTCAGGACTTCGTGACTGACCAGCTTTCCAACTGGTACGTACGCCTCTCGCGCCGCCGCTTTTGGAAAGGCGAGTTGACGACCGACAAGCGCGGGGCCTACGAAACCCTGCACGAGTGCCTGACCACGGTTTCGCAATTGATGGCCCCCATCGCGCCGTTCTTCGCCGAGTGGCTGTACCGCAACCTGAGCGGCGGCGAGGGCCCCGAGTCGGTGCACCTCACGCTGCTGGGCGAAGCCGATGCTACCCGTACCAATGGGGCCCTGGAGGAGCGCATGGAGCTGGCCCAGCGCATCAGCTCGCTCGCGCACTCGCTGCGCAAGAAATCGGCGCTGAAGGTGCGCCAGCCTTTGCAGCGCATTCTGGTGCCGGTGCTGAACGACACAACCAAGGAGCAAGTCGGCCTCGTGGAGGACCTGATTTGCGCGGAGGTGAACGTGAAGCACATCGAATTTCTGGACGACGAAAGCGGTGTGCTGGTGAAGTCGGTGAAGCCAAATTTCAAGCGTCTAGGCCAGCAGTACGGGCCCCGGTTGAAAGCCGTGGGGGCCCGCATCCAGGCCATGACGGCCGCGGAAATCTCGCGGCTGGAGAAGGAGGGAAGCCTCGCCGTGGAGGTGGACGGCCAGCCCATCACCCTGGCGCCTGACGACGTGGAAATCCGCACCGACGATCTGCCCGGCTGGCTCGTAGCCACCGACGGGCCTCTGACCGTGGCTCTTGATGTGACCCTGACCGACGCGCTGCGCCAGGAAGGCCTCGCCCGCGAGTTGGTGAACCGCCTCCAAAACCTGCGTAAAGACTCGGGCCTGGAAGTGCAAGACCGCATCCGCGTGACGCTGGCCGACCAGCAGCCGGCCCTGGCGGCCGCCGTGGCCGCCTTCGGCGACTACATCCGCACCGAAACCCAGGCCCTGGCCCTCGACTTTGCACCCGAAGTAACGGGCGGCTCAGTGTTGGAATTCGATGACTTCGCGGTGCCCGTGCGTCTCGAAATTGCAACTGCTTAAGGGTGAACGATTCGCCACGACCCTAAAATTCCGGCGAGTTTACCGCCGCACAAACGTCAAACGGGCTCGTCCTTAATTGTATAAAAGACGAGTAAATCAGTTATAAAAGGTACAAAAAGCCGATAAGCCGGTACTCCGTTGCTCCGGCAACTCCCGGCACGCTGCCATGCAACCAACCCGCACCAACCGCTCGCAAACGGCGCTGAAATTTTTCCTGCTGGCCCTGCTAGTCATCGGCCTCGACCAATTCTCGAAATGGGCCGTACATACCTATATGCAGCCCGGCATGCCGGGTGAAGTTCCGCTCGTCGGGCACTGGCTCAAGCTGCATTATACTCTGAACCCCGGCATGGCCTTTGGCGTGGAGCTGCCGCCGCCGTACGGCAAAATCCTGCTCAGTATGTTCCGTCTTCTGGCCGTGGGTGGACTGAGTTGGTACATCGTGCGGCTGTGCCGGCAGCGGGCCTCGGCGGGCTTTATTGCTTGCATGGCGCTCATTCTGGGTGGGGCCGTGGGCAACCTAATTGACTCTGTTTTCTATGGCCTGGTTTACCGGAATGCACCCTTTGGGGCCCCCACGACTTGGTTCCACGGCCAGGTGATTGACATGATTTACGTCGATATCTACGAAGGCTTTCTGCCGCACTCGTGGCCGCTGCTGGGCGGGAAATATGTCTCGCTGTGGCCCATCTTCAACCTCGCCGATTCATCCATCTTCATCGGCGTGGCTCTGATTTTACTGAACCAAAGTCGGTTTTTTCAGCAAGAAGATGTCGGCCCGCAGCCCGCGGCTGATGCTTCCGAAGCGCCGGCCAGGCTTTAAATAATTTATTTCAGTGCCGCTGCTCACCGTTGCCAACCTTACGCTCGATTTTCTTAGCCACCGCGGCCACACCCGCGCCGTGGACGGCGTGTCGTTTGGGCTGGACCGGGGCGAGACGGTGGCGATAGTGGGGGAGTCGGGCTCGGGCAAATCGGTGACTTCGCTGGCCCTGCTCGGCCTGATACCCATGCCGCCCGGCCGGCTGGTGGCGGGCTCGGCGGTGTTTCAATCCGAAGCCCTGGGCGAAGTGGACCTGCTGCGCCTGCCCGAAAAGCAGCTACAAAAAGTGCGCGGCAACGACATCGGCATGATTTTCCAGGAGCCGATGACGTCCCTGAACCCAGTGTTAACCTGCGGGGCCCAGGTGGCGGAGGGCTTGCTGCTGCACACCAATCTCAGCAAGGCCGAAGCCAAGGAGCGCACCGTCGAGCTGTTCACCGAAGCGCAGCTGCCGCGTCCGGCGAGCATCTTCACCAGCTACCCGCACGAGATTTCTGGGGGCCAAAAGCAGCGCGTGATGATTGCCATGGCCATGGCCTGCCGCCCAGCCCTGCTCATCGCCGATGAGCCCACCACGGCCCTCGACGTGACGGTGCAAGCCCGGATGCTGTGCCTTATCGACGACCTGCGTCGGCAGCACGGCACAGCGGTGCTCTTCATCACCCACGACCTAGGCGTGGTAGCCGAAATCGCCGACCGCATCCTGGTCATGTACCGGGGCAAAATAGTGGAACAGGGCTCCGTACTAGAAATTTTCGCAAATCCGCAGCACCCTTATACAAAAGGGCTGCTGGCGTGCCGCCCGCGCCTCTCGGTGGGGTTGAAACGGCTGCCCGTGGTGGCAGATTTTATGGCCGAAGACGCCAGCGGGCTCCTCACGGCCCAGCCCGCGCCGGTGGTGCCGATAGAAGATGAGGCACTTACCGATTCTTCGCCGATAATCGAGCAACAGCAGTTACGGGATAAATCCGGTACTGCCAAAACGTTCCCCGTGGAACGTGACGTTTTGGACGTTCCACGCTTAACCGTAGCTGGTCAGGGGCCCCCTGCGATGGCGGTGCCTGGAGGGACGATAGCTGCTGAGCAGTCGGCTTTTTTAGGTGTGCAGCCCCTGCTGCAAGTTGAAAATCTCCAGGTGCATTTTCCTGTTCGTACCGGCTTATTCCAGCCCAAGGCAGTGGTGCGGGCCGTGGACGACGTCAGCTTCACGCTCTACCCCGGCGAAACCATCGGGCTAGTGGGCGAGTCGGGCTGCGGCAAAACCACGCTAGGTCGGGCCCTGCTCCGCCTCACGGAACCTACGGCAGGCCGCATTTTGTTCGAAGGAACCGATCTGGCTCGCTTACCTGCTGAGGAGTTGCGCCGCCGTCGGCGCGAGTTCCAGCTGGTGTTTCAGGACCCCTACGCGGCCCTCAACCCCATGCTCACGGTGGGCGAGGCCATCTGGGAACCTATGCGGGTTCACAAAGTAGGAGGGACTCTGGCCCAGCAGAAAGCGCGGGTGCTGGAATTGTTGCGCACGGTAGGCATGCACGACGAGCACTTTTTGCGCTATCCACACGAGTTCAGTGGGGGACAGCGGCAACGCATTTGCATCGCGCGGGCACTGGCTCTGCAGCCTAAACTAATTGTGTGCGACGAGTCAGTATCGGCGCTCGACGTATCGGTGCAGGCCCAGGTGTTGAATTTACTCAACGACCTAAAACGCGAATTTGGCATCACCTATCTGTTCATCACCCACGACCTGTCGGTGGCCCGGTTCATGAGCGACCGGTTACTGGTAATGCACCAGGGCCGCATCGTGGAAAGCGGCCCAGCCGCCGCCATCTACACTCATCCGCAGCACGCGTACACCCAGGGCTTGCTGGCGGCCATTCCCAAAGACAGCTTGGCTGATATCCGGGCGGCCGTAGCCAGCCGGGTAGCTCAGCGATAAGATGGCGCTTTACACACCAAATAAGCCAATCGAAAACCTCGCGGCGAATGCCGCGTTTTACCCATTACCGGGCACCGCTCGGCTGCTTCGCCCGCCGCCTCGGCGCAATTCACTTACTGGCGGCTTACGTTTTACATGGAATTACCTACCCCTCCCCGGCCCACCCGCGCCAAGCGCAACCAGTCCGAACCCGCGCCCATCACCCAGGAATTAGTCTTGCGGGCGTTTACTGATAACCCCGACAAGGTATTGGCCTACCGCCAACTCTCGCGCCGCCTCGGCGTGACCACCAAGCAGCAGCGCGAAGAAATATTCGGCCATCTCAAGCAGTTGCGCCAGCAGGGCGCGATTACGCTGCTTCAGAACGACGAATACCGTCTGGCCGATGCCTCGGCTGCCACGGCGGCGGATAAGCCCGCCAAGGGCAAAAAAACCGCCAAAGCTTCGGCTGTCCGGCCGCAGGCGGCTCGGCCAGTCGAAACTGAATTTGGGCAAGACCCGATTGTGCACCGCCGTCGCTCGGCGGGCTTCGACTACGTGGGCGACGACTCGCGGCCCAGCCGCGACGCCAACACTGTCATCGGCACTGTGGATTTGGCCACGCCCAATTTCGCCTTCGTAGTGCCCGAAGCAGCGGGTGGGGAAGACATCCGCGTGTTCACCGACCAGCTCAAGTTTGCCTTGCAGGGCGATGTGGTGCGGGTGCGCCTGCGCGGCTCGCGCGATGGTCGGCCCGTGGGCGACGTGGTAGAGGTGCTCAAGCGGCAGCGGCCCGAAGTAGTGGGCCGCCTGCAAGTGCAAGGCACGCTGGGCTTCGTGAAGCCCGACAACCGCAAGGTGTACTTCGACGTGTTCGTGCCGCCGCACGGCATCAATGAGGCCCGCAACGGCGACAAGGTGCTCGTGCGCATTAGCGAATTTCCGGAGGATAGTCATCGCCAGCCGGTGGGTGAAGTCATCCGCAACTTCGGTGCGGCCGGCGGCAACGAAGCCGAGATCAACGCCATCATGGCCGAGTTTGGGTTGCCGTTTGAGTTTCCTGAGGCAGCAGAAGCCGAGTCGGAAGCCATCGCCGACACCATTGCTGAAGAGGAAATAGGCCGGCGGCGCGACTTCCGTAGCGTCACTACGTTCACCATCGACCCGGCCGACGCGAAGGATTTTGACGATGCGCTGTCCATCGAAAAGCTTGAAAATGGCAACTGGGAAATTGGCGTCCACATTGCCGACGTGACCCACTACGTGCGCCCCGGCACCGAGTTGGAGCGCGAGGGCAAGCACCGCGCTACGTCGGTGTACCTAGTCGACCGCGTGATTCCGATGTTGCCCGAGCGCCTTTCCAACGGGCTCTGCTCGCTGCGGCCCAACGAGGACAAGCTGACCTTTTCGGCCGTGTTTGAGTTGGACGAGAAGGGCAAGCTCTACGAGTCGTGGTTCGGCAAAACCATCATTCACTCCGACCGCCGCTTCTCGTATGAGGATGCCCAGGAGCGCATTGAAACCGGCGAGGGCGACTATGCCGAGGAAGTGAACATGCTCAACGGCATCGCTAAGAAGCTGCACGCGCAACGTTTCAAGCAGGGGGCCATCAGCTTCGAAACGCAGGAGGTGAAGTTCCGGCTGGCACCCGACGGCAAGCCGCTGGGTGTGTATGTGAAAGAGCGTAAGGATGCCCATAAGCTCATCGAGGAGTTCATGCTGCTGGCCAACCGCAAGGTGGCGGAATTCGTGTTTAATCTCAAAAAGACCAAGCCGCGCTACACTATGGTGTACCGCACCCACGACGCGCCCGAGCCCGAGCGGCTCCAGAACTTCGCCCTCTTCGCCCAGAAATTCGGCTATACCCTCAAGCTAGACAACCCTAAAAAAGTCAGCACTGAGCTGAATACCCTCAGCGAGGAAGTGATGGGTAAGCCCGAGCAGAACGTGCTGCAAGGGCTGGCCATCCGCACTATGTCGAAGGCCATTTACACCACCGAGCCGTTGGGGCACTTCGGGCTGGCGTTTGCGCATTACTCGCACTTCACCTCGCCCATCCGCCGCTACCCCGACATGATGGCCCACCGCCTGCTTGAGCATTACCTGGAAGGCGGTAAGAATGTGGCCGTGGAGCCCGTTGAGGAGGAATGCAAGCACTCGTCGGCCCGCGAAAAGCTGGCGGCCAACGCGGAGCGGGCCAGCATTAAGTTCAAGCAGGTCGAATTCATGGCCGACGAGGTAGGCAACGTCTTCAGGGGCGTGGTATCTGGTCTTACGGAGCGCGGCATGTACATCGAAATTGAGTCGAATAAGTGCGAAGGCATGGTGCGCCTGAGCGACATTCCGGGTGATACTTTCGAGTTGGACAAGGATAACTACCGCATCGTGGGCCGTGGCAGCAAGCGAATCATCCAATTCGGCGACGAGCTGGAGGTGGTCGTGAAATCGGCTAACCTGCTCGACCGCACCATCGACTTCGACCTGGTCGACAACCGCCCCGATTCGGTGAAGCACCGCGAGGCCGAAGAGAAAAAAGCCCAGCGCAACGCGCCGCGTGGCTACCGCGAACATTCTGGTGGAGGCAGCAAAGGGGGGGCCAAAGGCGGTAATCGCCGCCGCTAGGTTCCTGTCGGTTCTGAATACTCGGTGCTACACTGCCATCGTTGAACTGTCATCCTGCATGCAGGATGAAAACGCTTAGTTGACCACAGCTATCCAATGCTCGCCGTTCTTTGCACCCTCATGACGTCACAAGACTTCCCCGCCCAAATCACCGCTGCTCTTGCCCAGCTTCACTACGGAGAGGCTCCCGACGAACTTTATGAGCCCATCCGTTACATCATGGGGCTAGGCGGAAAACGCATCCGTCCGACGCTTACGCTGCTGGGGGCCCACCTGTTCACCGATGACCTGGGGCACATCGTGAAGCCCGCACTGGCCACCGAAGTCTTCCACAACTTTACCCTGCTTCACGACGACCTAATGGACCAGGCCCCGCTGCGCCGCGGCCAGTCCACTGTACACGAGAAGTGGAACCCCAACGTGGCCATCCTCAGCGGCGACGTGATGCTGGTGCGCGCTTATGAGCTATTTTTTGATGTAGCGCCGGCTGTGCTGCCAATCGTGCTGCGACGCTTCAGCCAGACGGCCGCCGAGGTGTGCGAGGGCCAGCAGTGGGATATGAATTTTGAGACCGAAGCCCAGGTTAGCATCCCGCAATACCTCAACATGATTCGCCTGAAAACTGCCGTGCTCCTGGGGTTCTGCCTGGAACTGGGGGCCCGCCTCGCCGGGGCCCCCGATGCCGATGCCGAGCACCTACGGCAGTTCGGTACCGATATTGGCCTGGCTTTCCAGTTGCGTGACGACCTGCTTGACGTGTACGGCGACGCCGCCACCTTCGGCAAGCGGGTGGGGGGCGACATCGTTTCGGATAAGAAAACCTTCCTACTGCTCACGGCTCAGACCCAGGCCAACGCGGCCCAGCTGGCAGTGCTGGCACTACACATCGGCCGGCCCGTGGCCGATGCCAAAGCCAAAGTAGCCGCCGTTCGCGCCGTGTACGACGAGCTGAATATCCGGCCCCAGACGGAGGCTCTTATCAACGATTATTTCCAGGATGCCCTTCAGCACCTGTCCCGCGTGGGGGCTCCCGAAGTCCGCAAGCACCCCCTGCACCACCTCGCCCTCCAGCTCATGGAGCGCGAAAATTAATCATCTGTGTTCGACCCCATTCTCATTCTTATCGGCCTCACGGTACTTGTATCGGCTTACGCTTTTTCCAAGCCCCAGCTTATGGAAGCGTGGATTTTAGAGCCCGCCCTCATGGCCCAGCGCGGGCAGTGGTACCGCTTTCTCACCTCCGGCTTCCTACACGCCGACTGGGGCCATCTATTGTTTAATATGTTCGCTTTTTACTCGTTTGGCCCCGTGGTGCTGAGGGCCCTGACGCGTAATTTTGGCGCCGGGGCTGGGCTGGGCTGGTTTTTATTGCTGTATTTGGGCGGCATCATTCTGTCGGATGTGCCCACTTACTTACGCCATCGCACCGACGCCCGCTACCGTAGCTTGGGGGCCTCGGGTGGGGTAGCGGCGGTGGTATTTGCCAGCATCTTATTGTTTCCGGTAGCCACGGGTGGTGGCGGTATCATCATCTTCCCCATTCCGGTTCCGATCCAGCCTTTTCTGTTCGGCGTTCTCTATCTAGCGTATTCGTGGTACCAGGGCCGCCGCCGGGGCGACAACATCAACCACGATGCCCACTTCTACGGGGCCCTGTTCGGGGTGGCACTCCTGGTCGCGCTATTGCCCGCGTCTGCGCCCGAGTTCTTTACCCAAGTAAAGCAATTTATCTACTCAAAATTTTGATTATTAAGACTTTATATAATAAAATGCTTATCTCTTCATACCCATTTCTTTTTTGTCGCGTAGAAGGGGGCAAATTCACCTAAATCCTGCTTGCCATGCGTGCTTCCATTTCCGCTTTAACCAAACGCCTGCCCATAGCCACGCTTTTGTTGCCGCTGTTGTTATTGGTTACTTCGTGTAATCGCTACAACAACAGCGGCAGCCTAGCCATTTGGGGTTATGTTCTCTTGGCGCTCGATGTTCTAGCTCTCTTCGACGTGTTCCGCCAGTCCTGGGATATTGGCAAAAAAATCCTCTGGGCTGCTATCATCTTCTTCTTTCCCTTGGGCGGACTGATCGTCTATTACCTTTTCGCCGGTCGAAGTAAGTAATGGCCCCCAGTTGTTGTTGGCCACAATGCACAAGGCCGGCCCGTCATAACGACGGGCC
>JANPOR010000296.1:0-2340 GCA_031428075.1 Hymenobacter sp.
GTTTTCTTGGCGCCATTAGGTAGCTCGAGTGGGGGAGCACGTCGGTCGGAACTAGTCACCGCACTTCTTTTTTGAATTCTTCGGCCCAATAATCGGCCAGACGGGTGGGCTCGGGCAGCTTGTAGCCCCGCAGGCAGGCCAGGGTGAGGCGTGTGGCGGTGGCTTGGTCGCAGCGGTGGCCGGGGCTCACAAATAGCGGCAGCACCTTGTCTTTGCTGCGGAGGACTTCGCCGATCAGCTCGCCGGTTTTGGGGTCGGTGAGGGGCGTTATGCTGCCTTTTTGGGGCGCGGGCTCGGTGAAAACGCCGGTTAGCTTCTGCTTCGCTACGCCGAAAGTGGGCATGTCGAGCAGCACGCCCAAGTGGGCGGCGATGCCCACGCGGCGCGGGTGCGCGATGCCATGGCCGTCCACCATAATCACGTCGGGCATGTTTTTCAGCTTCGCGAAAGCCTGCATTAGGTTGTCCGCTTCGCGGAAAGAGAGGAAGCCTGGCACGTAGGGCATGGTCACGGGGCCGTAGCTGTACACTTTTTCGACCAGTTCGAGCGACGGGAATTGCAGCACCACGAACACCGACAGAATGGTTTCGGGCGTGGGAAACGACGAGTCGCAGCCCGCAATCAGGCGCGGCTCGTGGGGTAGGGGCTCGGCGCGCACGCGCAGGCGCATGTCCTGCTGTTGCTGGGTGAGGCTGCGCACGAGGGCCGGGTCGGGCGGGGGACCGGGAGGATGGTAGTAGGCCATGCTTTGGGGGAGGGGGGCGGATGGGAAAATGGGGCGCCGGTAAGCATCTTACGGGCGCGGCTGGCGTATAGGTTAGGGCGGTAATAACCCTGCACTATGGCCCAGTCTTCTTCCCAACCCGAACAGCACGTCGCCCAGGGCTCCGGCCCCCGGCTGGAACGGCGCTACTACCTCGACGTAGCCCGGCCGCGCCTGACGGCCCCGCAATTGATGGCCGCCGTGCAGGCCGATTTGCCCCGGTTCTCGCCCGGCCTGCTGGCCGATTTCGAGCGGACGCGGGGCGAAGAAGGGGCCCTGCGCGTGGGCGACGAGTTCCATGTCAAGATCCTGGGGCCCTGGAACGGCAGCGTGCGCGTGACCGACGTGGGGGCCACGTTCTTCGAATTCGTCACCCTCGAAGGCCATCCTGAGGCCGGGCGCATCCGCTTTGAGACTCACGCCCTGGACGACCGGCCCGACGCGCTGCGGTTCGAGATTACGTCGGTGGCCCGCTCGCGCGACGGGCTCGTGGCGTTTGCCTACGACACTATCGGCGGCGGTAAATTGATGCAGGAGGCTACTTGGGTTGAATTTTGCCAACGCGTAGCACAGGCCAGCGGCGGCCAGGTCCTGGGCCAGGTGGTGGTCGAAACCATCCGCCACGCGGAGGACGGCACCACCGAGCACAACATTTCGCATGAATAGCCCCGTTGCTCCACCCGCCTGGGAACAGTACAAGGCCCGCCTCGAAGTCTACGGCAACGCCACCGTCAACTACGACTACGAGCACCAGCACGAGTACACGTCGGCCACCGGCTGGTGCCTCGACAACTACGCTACCGACCTGCCGGCCGAGGGCCCCGGGGTGCCGTCACCGGCCGGCGCCTTCGCGGCCGCGCAGGACGTGCTGCGGCACTACGCCTTCCCGCCGCCCAACCTCATTACGGGCTTTTTCTCGCCCGACCAGCCCCTAGAAAAGCGTGTCATGGTGTTGCGGGCACACTTTCTGGTGTTTGATTTTTACTTTGGAGTGCGGGTAAGCGAAGTGATAGACGAAGCCGCCCGGCCCGGCCCCGACGGCCCCGAGCGGGTGTGGGGCTACGGCTACCGTACCCTCGAAGGCCACTTCGAGCGCGGGCAAATCGATTTCAGCATCCACAAAAACAGCACGACCGGGGCCGTGCAATTCCGCATCCACGCCTTGTCGCAGTCGGGGCAGATTCGCAACCCCTTCTACTGGGTTGGCTTCAAGCTGTTTGGGCGGATGTTGCAGCGGCGCTTTGCACACCAGTCGCTGGCACGGATGCGGCGCCTGGTGACCGCTGCCTTAGCCCAGCCGCAACCTTTGGCCGCACCGGTCGGTTAGAACACTTGGTGCCCGGCCGGATTGCCGGCTGTGCACCACCTTTTTTATTTTACAAAACCAAGCTTGATGAGTACCACCAAAGCCTACGCCGCCCCGGCCGTCAGCCAGCCGCTGGCCCCTTTCAACTTCGAGCGCCGCGACGTCGGCGCGCACGACGTACTCATTGACATTCAGTTTTGCGGCGTGTGCCACTCCGACCTGCACCAGGTGCGCGACGAGTGGGGCGCCGGCGTGTTCCCCATGGTGCCCG
>JANPOR010000297.1:0-14215 GCA_031428075.1 Hymenobacter sp.
GGGGGCACGGCGGCCACGGGCGGCCCGGTCTCGGCCAGCGGCAGCGCCCGGGCCGCCGCCCTGCCCTTCGCCGAGGTCATGCCCGCCTTCCCGGGCGGTGACGAAGCTTATTCTGTTTACTTAAATGAAAACGTGGTCTACCCTGCGGAGGCCCTGGCGCAGAACCTGAGCGGTAAAGTGTACGTGGGCTTCGTAGTAGACGAGCAGGGGCGCATCTGCGATGCGGAGGTGGTGAAGGGTTGCGGCCACGGCTTCGACGAAGAAGCCCTGCGCGTGATTCGCCTCATGCCTTGGTGGACGCCTGCGCGCAACGACGGCAAGCCCGTGCGGGTGGCCCGCACATTGCGCGTGTCATTCCGGGTAATAAAACAAGAAAAGCCTTAACCTTCCAATTTGACCAAAATCTCCTGCGCGGCTCGGGCGATAACGGTGCCCGGGCCATACACGCCGGCCACGCCGGCGTCAAAAAGAAACTGGTAGTCCTGGGCGGGTATCACGCCCCCGGCGATGACCAGAATATCGGCTCGGCCCCGCTGTCGCAGCTCTTGGATGAGCTGGGGCAACAGCGTTTTGTGGCCGGCGGCGAGGCTGCTAACGCCCACCAGATGCACATCGTTGTCGACGGCTTGGCGTGCTACCTCGGCGGGGGTTTGAAAAAGGGGCGCTAAGTCCACGTCGAAACCCACATCGGCAAAACTCGTGGCGATGATTTTCGCGCCCCGATCGTGGCCGTCTTGGCCCATTTTGGCCACCAACATCCGCGGGCGGCGGCCTTCCCGGGCCGCAAAGGCATCAGCGGCGGCGCGGGCCTGAGCGAACTCCTCGTTGTAATCCATTTCCTGCGAATACACCCCCGATACGGTGCGCGTGGTGGCTTGGTGGCGGCCGTACATAGCTTCCAACGCGTCGGAAATTTCGCCCAGCGTGGCGCGTGCGCGCGCGGCGGTTACGGCCAGTGCCAGCAAGTTATGCGTTGCAGGTTCGGCGTTTTGCGCTTCGGTGGCCACGTCCGCCAGGCGGATGCCGGCCGCTTCGGTAAGGGCGGCCAGGGCCACTTTCACGGCCACCGCGTCGCGGGTGGCTTTGGTGTGGGTGAGGCGAGTTATCTGGCTTTCGCGCACGGCATCGTTGTCGATGTCGAGCACTTCTACTTCGGTTTTCTCGTCGGTCCGGTACTTGTTCACGCCCACAATTATTTCCTTGCCTGAATCGATGCGGGCCTGCTTACGAGCGGCGGCTTCTTCAATGCGCAGCTTCGGCAGGCCGGTTTCGATGGCTGCCGCCATGCCGCCGAGTTGCTCCACCTCTTGGATGAGGGCCCACGCCTTATCGGCCAGCTCGTGGGTAAGCGTTTCGACGTAATACGAGCCGCCCCAGGGGTCCACCACTTTGGTGATGTCGGTTTCGTACTGCAGATACAGCTGCGTGTTGCGGGCAATGCGCGCTGAGAAGTCGGTGGGTAAGGCAATGGCCTCGTCGAGGGCGTTGGTATGCAAGCTTTGGGTACCACCGAACACGGCCGCCAGGGCCTCCACAGTGGTGCGGGCCACGTTGTTGTAGGGGTCTTGCTCGGTGAGGGAGTAGCCCGAAGTCTGGCAGTGGGTGCGCAGGGCCAGGCTCTTGGGGTTCTGGGGATTGAACTGCTGCATGAGCTTGGCCCAGAGCAAACGGCCGGCCCGCAGCTTGGCAATTTCCATGAAGTGGTTCATGCCAATGGCCCAGAAAAACGACAGGCGCGGCGCGAAGTCGTCAATCGGCAGGCCCACGGCCAGCCCGGCGCGCACGTATTCCAGGCCGTCGGCCAGGGTATAGGCCAACTCAAAAACAGCGGTTGCCCCGGCTTCCTGCATATGGTAGCCGCTGATGCTGATGGAGTTGAACTTGGGCATCCGTGCTGCTGTGTAAGCGAAGATGTCGGCGATGATGCGCATGCTGGGCCCCGGTGGGTAGATGTAGGTGTTGCGCACCATGAACTCCTTCAGAATGTCGTTCTGGATGGTGCCGGTCAGCTTTTCGGGCGGCACGCCCTGCTCCTCGGCCGCCACGATGTAGAAGGCCAGCACCGGCAGCACCGCCCCGTTCATGGTCATACTCACTGACATCTGGTCGAGCGGAATCTGGTCGAACAGAATTTTCATATCCTCCACCGAGTCGATGGCCACGCCCGCCTTGCCCACGTCGCCCTGCACGCGCGGGTGGTCGGAATCGTAGCCCCGGTGAGTAGCCAAGTCAAACGCCACACTCAGCCCTTTCTGACCGCCGGCTAAGTTGCGCCGGTAAAAAGCGTTGCTAGCCTCGGCCGTCGAAAAGCCCGCGTACTGCCGAATGGTCCAGGGGTTCTGGGTGTACATCGAGGCGTAGGGCCCCCGCAAGTAGGGTGCCTGCCCAGCCCCAAAGCCCAGGTGGTCGAGGTGAGCCACGTCGGCGGCGGTGTAGCTAGGCTTCAGAGCGATGCCTTCGGGCGTGGATTGGGCGGGCGCGTCGGAGCCCAAGGCGGGCAGGGCCGGGGCGGCATCGTAGGCAATGGCAGCAAAGTCAGGTTTCATGGGCGGGATTGTCATTGCGAGGACGAAAGGCAGCTAGCGGCCCTGAATTCGTGCCAAAACCTCCTCGGTGGTGTAGCCCTGTACCTTCATCTCCTGAAAACCGAATACGCGCACGGCTTCTTGCAGCGTAGCCAAGTCGGAAGAAAGTAGCACCGGGGCTATGAACACCTGCCGATCGGCTGGGATGCGGTAAAGGAAACGGGCGAAGCGTTGGAATTGCTCACGCGTGGCGTACATCAGCGTGGCTTCCTCGGACGACGAAAACAGGAAAGAAAGCGTACCCTCGGGGTGGCTGGCGGCTAGCTCGGGGCGTTCCTGGGCCGGTAGTAAGCGCCAGAACGAATCCTCGATTTGGCGATTAATGCCCGCGCCCAGCAGTACTAAGGCGGCCTGTCGGCTTTTGCGCTCGCGACGCTCGAAGTGCAGGGCTGTGGCCAAGCGCAACACCTCGGAGGGATAAGCGGCTCGAGTAGTGTCGAAGGCCGATGAGCGCAGCAACTTCTTGGGATTGAAGGAAAAGCGTTCGATGCGGTTTTCGAAGCGGTTGGTGCCCACCACCACCTGCTGGCCAGTGGCAATGCGCCGGAACGCAGCCGTAGCTGCCTCGTGAACCGCTTCGAGCACCTGCGGGCGGGCAGCGGGCAGCCCGCCCGCTGCTTCAGTTTGCTGGAATAGGACCCAGGCAGTACGGGCCAACCCGTCGGTTAAGGTTTCGACAAAGTATGAGCCGGCGGCGGGGTCTTGCACGGCGTCCAAATGCACCTCTTCGCGCAGCATGAGCGAGAGGTTGCGCGCTAGGCGGCCCGAGAAGTCATTAGGCGCGACAAATAAGCTGTCGAATGTACCCACCGAGAGCGAATCGGCCCCACCCAGCACGGCGCTCATGGCCTCGGTGGTGGCGCGCAGCAGGTTGAGGTGTGGATCGAGGGTAGTCTGCGTCCAGGTGGCGGTGGCGGCGTGAATCCGCAAGTTGGCTGCTGCTTCGGCCGGCAAGCCGTAGGCGTGCAGTAGCGTGGCCCAAAGGTGGCGCAGGGCCCGTAGTTTGGCCAGCTCGGGGAAGTAGCTAGTGGCCACGGCCACGTGCCAGTGCAGAGTCGCGGCCACGGCGGCCAGAGGTGTAGCTGCATCGGGTAACTCGGTTAGCAGGGAGGCGGCGGCGCTCAGGCCGTAGGCTAGCTGCTGCACGTCGGTGGCCCCGCTATTGCCAAAGTAGGCCGCGTTCACGGCCAGGGCCCGGAAGTCGGGCCAACCCTGAGCCAGCGCCACGCAGCGCCTCAGGGCCCCCACGTAGCCGGCCTGCATAGCTCCTTCGGGGCACACCGATGGGGTAAAACGCATGAAACCGCGCAGCGCTGCGCCCGGCACGGCGGCGGCTAGGCGAGCCAGTAGCTCGTCGGGCCCGTCAGCCACCGTGTAGCCCACAAAAGTGGTTGCCAGTGGCAGCCGTTCGGCCAAGTACACCACGTCGAAAGTAGCGGCGCTGACCAGCTCAAAATGTACCCCATCGGCCCCATTCTCTAGGGCCGTAACGGCGCGCTCCATCTCAAAGCGACCGTCGGAGCCCGCTGGTACGGGCAGGGCGGGCACGTTCAACCAAGGGCGGGTGGGGAAGAGTAGGGGGGCGGGCGGGCCCCCCAGCGCATCGAGTGCCTCTTGGTGGTAGAATGGCTCCAGCACCAAGCCATCGGGCAGGGGCCAGCGCAGGGCGGCAGGATCCTGGCCCTTGAGGTTTCGCGCCAAACGCGCCTGCCATTCAACAGTGGTCAGGGCAGGGAATTCAGTGAACGCGACCGGCTGCGCAGGCAGGATTTCGGACATGGAGAAAGGGCGATAAACCACGGCCGTGGGCGGCCAACAACGCCCGAAAGATACCGCCCTGGCTGGGAAAGCCCGGCCGCCGGGGCCGCCTGGTTTGCGGGGGGCTGTACCTTTGCTTACCAGTCGCGGCTCGCCGCCCCGCATCTTTTGCTTACTGCTACCGTGTCCTCTATGCTGCGCTCCCTTCGTTCTGCAGCCACTACGCTGGCTTTTATTGCTGCCGCTGGCTGCCAGCGGGGGGGCTATCAGCCCGCCGCTCATTTTGCGCCCGTCACGAGCCAGCCGGTGAGTAAAGCCCAGGCCGAAGACCCCACCGTGACGGCACTTATCCGGCCTTACCACGACAAGGTGATGGCCGAGATGCAGGCGGTGCTGGGCACGGCCCCGGAGTCCCTTACCAAAAAGCCCGGTGAGTCGCCGCTGGCCAACTTTGTGGCCGATTTGCAGCGCCAGCGTGCCGCCGACGTGTTGCACGAACCCGTGCTGCTGAGCGTGATGACTAACGGTGGCCTGCGCGCCGGCTTACCCGCGGGGCCCATCACGTTGGGTAACGTGTTCGAGTTGATGCCGTTTGAGAACGAGCTGGTGGTGCTCGACGCGCCAGCTGCCGTGGTGCAGCAGCTCTTCGATTACGCCGCCCATGCGAAGATGGCCGTGTCGGGGGCCACTTATACAGCTACGGCCGATGGCCAGGCCCGCGACATTCGTATCAGCGGCCAGCCTTTTGATCCTGCCCAGGCCAAGCCCTTCGCCATCGCCATTTCCGACTACCTGGCTGGCGGCGGCGACAACATGCTGTTTTTTAAATCCATCGCGCCGCGTCACACCGGCGTGCTATTACGTTCCGCCATCGCCGACCACATCCGGGACTTAACCAAAGCCGGTAAGCCCGTCACGGCCCAGGTCGAAGGGCGCGTAAAAGTCAATTAATAGTTACGAGTTATAGTGAGCAATTGATGGCTCACTGTTATTTGATAACTGCTCACTGTCAACTTGTAATTGTTCTTATGCAGCGCCGCGATTTCCTCCGTAATTCCTTGCTCGGCACGGCGGGCCTCGCGTTAGTCGGGGGCCTGGCCAATCCGGCCGAAGCGGCCGCCAGCAAAATGGCCGTGCGACTGACCATCTTGCACACCAACGACATGCACTCGCGCATCGAGCCCTTTCCCGAAAACGGCGGGCAGTGGGCGGGCCTGGGCGGTATGGCCCGCCGCGCAGCCCTGATAGCCGAGGTGCGGGCCAAAGAGCCCAACGTTTTACTGCTCGACTCGGGCGATATTTTCCAAGGCACGCCTTACTTTAATTTTTTTGGTGGCGAGTTGGAATACAAGCTCATGACCCGCATGGGCTACGACGCCAGCACCTTCGGCAACCACGACTTCGACAACGGTCTTGAAGGTTTGGTGCGCCAGCTGCCCAACGCCGGCTTCCCGTTTCTGATTGCCAACTACGACTTCTCGAAGACACCGCTGGCGGGCAAGTTTCAGCCCTGCAAAGTATTCGTGAAGCAGGGCGTGCGCGTGGGCGTGTTCGGGCTGGGCATCGAGTTGGCCGGGCTAGTGGGCGACAAAAACTTCGGGCAGACCTTGTACCTCGACCCCGTGGCCAAAGCGAAAGAAATGGCGACCCAGCTACGGGGCTCCGAAAAGTGCGACTTGGTGATTTGCCTCTCGCACTTGGGCTACAAGTACGGCAACGAAAAAATTGACGATCGCAAGCTGGCCACCCAGGTATCGGGTATCGACTTGATTCTGGGCGGCCACACCCACACGTTTATGGATGCGCCCGAACTTATTTCCAGGCCCGATGGCCACAAAACCCTCATCAACCAAGTGGGTTGGTCGGGCATCAATCTCGGGCGGCTCGACTACGAGTTTACCCCCGGCGCGAAGCGTGGCGGGCTGGCCAGCGCCGCCGTAGTGCCCGTGCGCGAAGCCTGCTAAAAGCGCGAGATACGCAAGGGCAAACCGACTTTTTTTACTGCTAACTTTTCCACAATTTTGTTGCCCCCCGGTCCTAGCCCTTCTGCCTAGCCTTGGGGCCTTCTCTTTATTTTTTCGTTTGAACCCGCTCGGCTCGCTGGCGGCCTCGCCCCATGCTCAAAGATTTTCGCACCGTTTGGGCAGGCTGTCTGCGCACGATTGCGGCCGAAATTGGCGAGCAGAGTTTTAAGACGTGGTTCCGGCCCATCGTGCCGGTGGAGCTGAAAGACAACGTGCTCACCATTCAGGTGCCGAGCAACTACTTCTACGACTGGCTCGAAGAGCATTACGTAGACGAGCTGCGCCGGGCCCTGTTTCAGGAACTGGGGCAAGCCGGCCGGCTAGAGTATAGTGTGGTGGTGGACCAGGGCACGGCCCTCGACCAGCCCAAAACCCTGCACCTGCCCCCCGCCCGAAAGCAAGCGGCCCCCGAACGCGACGACCCGCCGCCTGAGGCCCGTCCGCGCCCCGTGCCCGGCAACGGCCCCGCCAGCGGCCCGCGCTACTACCAGGCTGCCGGTAGCAACCGCCCCATCACGGCCTCCACTGCCGAGGCTCCCCCGCGCAACCCGTTCCAGACGGGTCGTGCCGTGGACGGTAACTTAGTGCCTTCACAACTCAACGGCTCCTATACGTTCGATAACTACATTGAGGGCGACTGCAACCGCCTGGCCCGCTCGGCGGGTATTGCGGTGGCCAACAAGCCGGGCACCACCAGTTTCAACCCGCTGATGGTGTACGGCGGCGTGGGCTTGGGCAAAACCCATTTGGTGCAAGCTATTGGCAATCACATCAAGGCCTCCACGCCCGAGCGGTTCGTGCTCTACGTGTCGGCGGAGAAGTTTACGAATCAGTTCATCGAGAGCGTGAAGTCGCACAAGGTGCAGGACTTCGCCAATTTCTACCTGCAAGTGGACGTGTTGATTTTGGATGACGTGCAGTTTTTGGCCGATAAGGACAAGACCCAGGAGATGTTCTTCCACATCTTCAATCACTTGCAGCAGTCGGCTAAGCAAATTGTGCTCACGTCCGACCGGCCTCCCAAAGACTTGCAGGGTCTGGAAGACCGCCTGCTTTCGCGCTTTAAGTGGGGCCTAACGGCGGATGTGCAGACGCCCGACTTCGAAACTCGGGTAGCTATTATCCGCAACAAGATGGAGCAGGACGGTATCGATATTCCGGCTCCGCACGTGGTCGATTATTTGGCCAACTCGGTGCACACCAACGTGCGCGAGTTGGAGGGTGTCATCGCTTCGCTGGTGGCTCAGAGCAGCCTCAGCCGCCGCGACATCGACCTGGAAATGGTGAAGCAGGCCCTGCGCCACATCATCGAGGAGGTAGAAGCCGAGGTGAACCTTGACTTTATCCAGAAGACGGTGGCCGCCTACTTCGGCGTGTCGGTGGACTTGCTGAAGGACAAAACCCGCAAGAAAGAAGTGGTGACGGCGCGCCAGGTGGCCATGTATTTCGCCAAGCACCACACCAGCCATACACTCAAAACCATAGGCTTTCACTTCGGCGGTCGCGACCATACCACGGTGATGCACTCGGTACAAACCGTGTCGGACCTGGTGGACTTAGACAAGAAATTCCGCAACCAGGTCGACGACCTGCGCAAGAAATTTGCCAAATAACAGCCCCGCCTAGAGCGCTAGCCGCGCAGCGGGTTGGGCTCAACCAGTTCGATGCTATAGCGGGCGGCGAAGCGCCGCACCTGCTCGCGGAACACCATTTTGCGGCGCTTGCCCTTCACTTCGCTCAGGTTGAGGGCGTACAGTTCGTTGTCTTTCATGCGCACGCGCAGCATGGACGGCATCAGCTCCAGGGCCCCGATGTTCTCGACGGCAAACACCTGCTTGGGCCGAAACAGGCCGTTTTTGTGCACCAAGTAACCAGGTGTGAACTCCAGGTAGCTTTGGGTGCCGAATACCGGCGCGTTGTTTACCAGCACGTAGCAGATGTAGAACAGGCTGAAGGCCAGAAACACCCAGTGCAGGAAATGGTAGTCGTGGGCCGTGGTGTCGCCCCAGGCCATTGCCGAAACATACACCACCCAGAACAGGCCGATGGCCAATTGCCCCCAGAAAGGGACACGCGAGGTGTTGGCGGGGCGAAGGCGGATGCGGGTAGAACCTGTAAGCATGGGGCAAAAATAGTTTCCCGCTGCCGGTTTTGCACCGGAGCCGCCAGTAGGGCCCCGGTGCGAAACCAGCAGCGGGAAACCAAAGGCATCCAGAAACTACGCCAGCTTAGCTTCCAGCGTCATTTTGGGCACGGAGCTTAGCACTTTCGATACTGGGCAATTGGCCTTGGCGTCTTCGGCGTGCTTCTGAAAATCGTCGGGCGTGATGTTACCGCCCGTCACCTTGCCCACGGTGCTCACGTGGATGTGCTCGATGACCGGGTGGCCGTTGTTGGGGTTCATCGTCACGGTAGAAGTCGTGGTGATGTTTTCGATGGTGTGGCCGTGCTTGGTGAGCACGCTGGTGAGGTACATGGTGTAGCAGCCGGCGTGGGCTGCGCCAATGAGTTCTTCGGGGTTGGCGCCCGGCTTGCCCTCAAAACGGCTGCCAGCGGAATACGGCGCGTTGAGCGTGCCGCTGTCGGTGCTGAGGGTACCGCTGCCTTTGATGTCGCCGTTCCAGACGGCTTTGCCTGCGTGGTCTGCCATGATATAAATGGGAAATGAGTAAGTTGATCCGTGGGAAACGGCGGGCCCGGCTTTAAGTTGTTGCCCGGCGACGTTGAAGGGCCCCAACGTACTTTCGCCGCACTTCTACATGGCTTTTTATTCGGGTAATGGGATTAAAATCTGCGCTGAGCCGGCCCCTGGCAGCCTACATCGTTCACCGCGACCTAAAGTGGCAGCGCGACCCGGTGGGCACGCAGCTACGGCTGCTAGAGCAGCTAACTGCTGAAACGGCCGGCTTCACTGCTTTTGCACGCGACCACGATGTAGCGGCTTTTTCCGACCATGCCGATTTTATCAAGCAAGTGCCAGTGCGCGATTACGAAGCCCTCAAACCCTATTTTGACCGCACACAGGCTGGCGAAGCCAACGTGCTCTGGCCGGGCCGGCCGCTGTACCTGGCCAAAACCAGCGGCACCACTTCCGGCACTAAGTACATTCCCATCACCCGGGCCAGCATTGGTAATCATATCAGCGGGGCCCGTGACGCGCTGCTTCACTACGTGCACGCCACCGGCCGCAGCCGGTTCCTCGACGGCAAGCTGATGTTTCTCAGCGGTTCGCCAGCCCTCGAAGACCACCACGGCATCGCCACTGGCCGCCTCTCGGGCATCGCCAACCACCACGTGCCTGCCTACCTGCGCCGCAACCAACTGCCGAGCTACGTCACCAACGTTATCGAGGACTGGGAGGCCAAACTCGAGCGCATCGTCGACGAAACCCTGGGCCAGCCGATGGCGCTCATTTCGGGCATTCCGCCCTGGGTGCAGATGTATTTTGACCGACTCACGGCCCGCACCAGCCGTCCCATCAAAGACATCTTCCCCGATTTCAACCTGTTCGTCTACGGCGGCGTCAACTTCGAGCCCTACCGCGCCAAACTCTTCGAAAGCATCGGCCGGCCCGTAGATAGCATCGAGCTGTTTCCGGCCTCCGAGGGCTTCCTGGCCTTCCAGGACGAGCCCGGTAACCCCGGCCTGCTGCTGCTGTTGAACAGCGGAATTTTCTTTGAATTTGTGCCTGCCGAGCGGTTTTTTGAGGAAAAGCCGCCCCGCCTTACCATCGCCGATGTAGAGCTGGATAAGCAGTACGCCGTTGTGCTCACCTCCAACGCCGGTCTGTGGGCCTACTCGCTCGGCGATACGGTGCGCTTCGTGAGCCTGGCCCCGCACCGCGTGGTGGTCACGGGCCGCATCAAGCACTTTCTGTCCGCCTTCGGCGAACACGTCATCGGCGAGGAAGTAGAAGGGGCCCTGTGCGAAGCCATGCGGCAGTTTCCCGAAGTGGAAGTGGTAGAGCTGACCGTGGCCCCGTTGGTAAGCGCCGATCCTGCGCAGCCCTCGCGCCATGAGTGGCTGGTGGAATTCGCCCGCCCCCCGCACGATGCCGCCGCCTTCGCCGGGGCCCTAGACGGGGCCCTGCGCCAGCACAATACTTACTACGACGACCTGCGCCGGGGCAACATCCTGGTGCCGTTGCAACTCACGCCGCTGCCGGCCGGCGCGTTTCAGCGCTATATGAAAAGCCTGGGGAAGCTCGGTGGTCAGAACAAAGTGCCGCGCCTGGGGAACGATAGAAGCGTGGCGGAGGGGCTGGTTAGTAATTAGACTTGTTCCCGAATAAGGAATGGCTGAATTTCTTCGGCGCTTTTAGCTCCTAGACGGTCTTTTTTGCTTGGTCAAGCCAGTATCCTTTGATTCTTTGAGCAACTACTATTTCAAGCGCCAAATACTGCTTGGAAAACAACCGATTTCTTATTGAAGAACAAGTCTATTAAATAAACTCTTAACATTATGCTCTTCGTGCCAAAGTCATGCGTGAGCCAGCAGCGGGTATTAGAAAGAATATACAATATCTCAAGCGTCAGGGGATTTCCTAATGTGCAAGAAATAAATGAGTTCCTTGAACTGAATGAAGGTGAAGTGATGCGGACCGCACATCTACTTTAAGGACGAGGATTCGCTTTTGTACACAGAGACAAGCGGCCATTTATGGTTGGATGCACACCAGAAAGAGGGTAAACGCTCCTTCAACAGGTTATTTTAGATGAAGGCAGAAAGCGGGGAAAAGCTAATTTATTGAGTTGGGTACAAATTGCTGGAATATTGGTCGCTTCAACGATTAGCATAGGGACGTTTATAACAAATACACTTAACACGGTTAGTAATTCTAAAAATATTGAGGCGCTGAAAACAGGTGTATATTCTTTGAAAAATGAGTCTGAAAGGCAAAAAAAACTAAGCTCGACGACATTCGTTTGAACGTAAAATCACGGATTGCTAAATGATAAAATTCCGCCTCCACGCCGCTTGCCAGACCTTCATCGAGCAACGCATGGCCGCGGCTGCCCAGGCCATGCAGGCGGCCCAGGAATCGGCTAACTCCGACACCAAAAGTAGCGCGGGCGACAAGTACGAAACCGGCCGCGAAATGGCCACCCAGGAGCGCGACCGCAATGCCGGCCAACTGCACCAGGCCCGGCAGCTGGCCGCCGAGCTGGCCCGCATCAGTCCGGACGCGCCTTGTGACGCGGTGCGGCCGGGGGCCCTGGTACAAACCTCTTTAGGATGGTTTTACGTGGCCATCAGTGCGGGCAAGCTGATGGTGGACGAGCAAGAGTATTTCGCCGTGTCGGGGGCTGCGCCGGTGGCAGTGGCGCTGAAGGGCAAGCGGGTAGGAGAGGAGGCCGTTTTCAACGGCAAAGCAGTGCAGGTGCTGTTGGTGATGTGAGGCGGGGCGAAAGGACTTTGCCGGGGGTCATCGGCCCGCTTTCTCAAAAGCTACGTCGTGCCGGGCGTTCCACTCGGCCTGTAGCACAGGCAAGCGGTCCGAGGCATCGGTAATCCAGTGCATGGCCGCCTCCGGCTCCGAGAAATATTGGGAGTCAAACCGGATGGACGGCTGCACCAAGTCGTGGAGCGCGTCGATGGCCAGCTGGTTATGGACCCGGTTGCTGTCGATGACCAGCACCAAGCGTTCCAGCGGTAGCTCCACGATGGCGGGCATCCAGTGGGCCCCTAGCCACAACTGATGTTCCACCGAAAGGTCGGGCACCGTGTTCATGTCCAGCAATAAGTGGCGCACCGCCAGCCAACGGGCCAGGCGCAAGAGCAACGCCGCGCTGGCGCGGAGCGTCCGTGTATTGGCCCCGGAAACCCATTCCAAGCGCAACAGGCCCGAAGCTTCGTCGTGCTGCAAACAAAAATCGGAGATGCTGCGGATGATCACAAAAAGGAGCCAACGTATTGGAGAGCGAAGTTAACTCGAATGCTCTCACAGCCCGCATTTTGGCAAGGAGCCGGAGCAATTCGGAACCGGTCAAAAGCCTGCGCCCCACTTTTGGCCCCGCAGTTGATGGCTGTACTTACGCAATGCACTGCACGCGATGCTTCCAAACAAACGTTCGGGCTTCGCATGCGCTTCAATGTTATGGGACTTACGCACTCGGGGCTAACTTGAGGCAAACCGATATGCCATGCTGACGCAAGCGGTCTACATTGAGTACCTGTTGCGTATGTCCCGCAACTATACCTGTACGCATTTGGCCGATCATTTGCCCGCTGTCAGCCACGACCAAGTGAACCGATTTTTGCGTAATAGTTGCTTCTCCGCTAGCCAACTGCGCGAGTTGGTCCTGCCGCTGCCCCACGACTCGCCTGAGACCTTTTTGTTCGTGGACGACAGCGTGCAGGACAAGCGCTGCAGTCGCTTTATCAAAGGGACCAAGCGCCAGCACTCTGGAGCCGTCCACGGCCTAGTGACTGGCAGCTGTCTGGTAAATTTGGTGTATGGCAGCGGCCAGGCGGGCTACTTTCTGCCCTGGGACTACCGCATCTATGCCCCCGAACAGGATCAACTGGCCAAGAACGCGCATTTCCAGGCCCTGTTCGCCCAGGTCGTAGCGGAAGGCAATCTCCAGGCCCGCACCCTGTTATTTGATGCTCAGTATAGCGGCAGCGGCAATCCGAAGTTGATTCGCCGGGCTGGTTGGACGTTTTTCGCGACCCTGAAAAGCAACCGGTTGGTGAGGGCGAGCAAGCACGTGGGGTAGCAAGCGCTGGAAGCGCTGGCCCCGCCGCCGGGCGGGTGGAGTACGGGGCTGGAAGTGCGCCGCAAGCAGGAGCCCTTTGCGGCGCGCTTAGTCAAGCCGATGGCCCCAAACGGCGACATGGAATGGGTGGTAACCAACAACTTTACCTTTGCGCTGACCAGCACTTGGTGGAAGCCACCGCGCGCACGCGCTGGCAGGAGGAAGCGTTTCACCGCAGCTTCCGGCAACTCACCGGGGCCAAAAAATGTCCGTGTTGCAAAGCCAGCGCCCAGCGCAACCACTTGACGTGCTGCTGCCTGGCGTGGGTCTCGTTGCGCCGATTTGCTCGCCTAACGGCCTAAACCATTTGCCAGGCCCGTCAGCAACAAGGGGTGCCTTACTCGCGGCAACTCCTACAAAACCCCTTTATTCTGGCTCTCTTACCCGCAAGTGCGTAAGTCCTGTCAAAAAAAGTGCAGACTATATCTTCACAACCGAAGGGCCGATGAAACGCTTCTTTTCCATACCGACTGCTGGCCCGTGTGGCAGCAGTGCCAGCGGCTACCACGCCTAGTGTAAGCGCGCCCCTGCTTCGGCAGCTGAGCAAGCGCGTCCCGCTTGGCAAGTAGCTGCCCATCGCGTGTTTACCACCCATGCCGGCCGCTACGGCCAACGCCGGCTACGCGCCCAGTTACGGCGCTAAAGCCACGCGGTGGGGCGGCAGCGTTTGCGAGGCTGATTGAATGCCAGCAGCTTATGCGCGCTCTGCACTCGCGCCAGTTCCCGGCCGCCGCGCACCATCCTGGCCGACCCGCAGGTGGTTGCCGCCGTCAACAAGTTAGCCACTTGGCCCGCGGCCACGGCCCCGGACCAAATCTGGGTCGGTGACAGTATTTTCCTGGCCACGGGGCACTGGGCCTGTCTGGCCTGTTGGCGCGATGCCTTTTTCCGACGGATGGTGGGCATGGTGTCGCCGGAGCGATACTTAGCACGTGAGCGAGTCGCTACACATAAACTTGATTATGAACGCTTTTAACCGGGACGTAACCACCTGCCAGCCCCCGCCCGGTCTGCTCGTGCACGCCGACCGGGGCAGCAAGTACACCAGCGAAGCCTTTACTACCCTGCTCAACCGCACCCAAGCCATCGC
>JANPOR010000298.1:0-1809 GCA_031428075.1 Hymenobacter sp.
GGTCATGCTGAACGCAGTGAAGCATCTCTCCCGCAACTAATTACTGCTGCGATGAGATGCTTCACTGCGTCCAGCATGACCGTTCTACGGTTTGGTTCTGTTAATGCAAGTAAATTATCCTCTCGGCTCGGCCAGTTGGTAGCTCACGCTGCCCGGGGCCACGTCGCTCACTTTAAATTTCACGCCGTCAAACGACGCGTCGACTTCCAGGGTGTGAATCATACCGCAGCCGGGGCATTTTACTTCCTCTTTTTCGTACTGCTCGGTGTCGGCCAGCGAGTCGGCCATGGGGTCGGGGGTGGGCACGCCGAGCAAGTCGGTGAAGACTTCGGTGTGGCACTTGTTGCACTCAAACCTGAGTCCCACGGTGCGGCCTTGCAATTCGGCAAGAGGGGCGTTTTGGTCGGGTTTCTGGGTAATCCACATGCGGTAATTGATTTGATTTTTGAAAAAGTGCGGGGCCTCGACTCATCTCTTTTCCGGGGCTACGAAAGTTTACGCGGCCGCCCCGGAAAAGGATGAGTCGGGGCTCCGCCGTACCTTTCGGAGCCGGCCCAATAAGGGCTGTTGTTGCGTTATGGCCGACCAAGAATTGGAAGCCCGCGCGCGGACGGTCTTGCCACAGGTCCCGCGCTGGTACTCGGTGCGCAGCTCGTTGCGCCTGGTGGCCGATCCCATCGGTGCGCTTGACGCCGTGCACGCCAATTACGGCGACACGGCCCGGCTGTACATCGGCGGGGTGCAGCCCAGCATACTCACCCGCGACCCCGGTCTGGTGCAGCACGTCCTGCAGAAAAACCACCGGAACTACGCCAAATCAAAGTTTACGCTAGGTTTTGCGCGTTACGTGGGCCACGGCCTGCTTACGAATGAGGGCCCCGACTGGCTGCGCCAGCGCCGGCTCATCCAGCCCGGCTTCCACCGGCAGCGGGTGGCGGGCCTCGCGGGGCTGATGCAGGAAATCGTGGCCGACACGCTGGCCCCGCTGGTGCAGCAGGCCGCCCAATACAATGGGGCCGTGGCCGTGCCCGCCCATGCGCTGATGACGCGGCTCACGTTTCGCATCATTGCCCGCTCGGTGTTCAGCACGAGCTTCACCGAGGCCGAGCTGAACCGCTTGGCCGAGCTTATTACTGAGATACAGTCGTTCTACGTGCGCACCATCCGCCAGCCCTACCTGAATGGGTGGCGGCGGCTGCGGGGCCAGTTTCGCTGCCACGACGCCCTCACGGCTGAGCTACGGGCCCTGCTGGGCCGCTACATTGCGCAGCGCCAGGCGGCCAACGCCCCCCCCGGGGCCCCCGCCCCGCCCGATGACCTGCTGCAAATGCTGCTCGACGTGCGCTATGAGGACACCGGCCAGCCAATGGTCCCGGAGCGGGTACTCGACGAAGCCCTCATCCTGCTTGTGGCCGGCCACGAAACCAGTGCTAATGCCCTCACGTGGCTGCTGTACTTGCTGGCCCACCATCCGGCCGAGGCGCGGGCCATCCAGCACGAAACCGCTGAAGTGCTGGGTAATAGGCCCCCTGCTTTCGTCGACCTGCCCTGCCTCGGGCGGGCCCTGCACGCTGTGCAGGAAACCATGCGCCTCTACCCGCCCGCCTGGATGGTAGACCGGGTAGCCCTGGCCGACGACGAGTTTCAGGGCCTGCGCATTCCGGCGGGCACGCTGTTTTCGCTCTACTTCCACGGCCTGCACCACGACGCCAAATACTGGGACGAGCCCAAGCAGTTCCGCCCCAGCCGCTTGGCCTCATACAAAGCACTGTCTGCCGCCTTCAGCAACTGGCTGGCGGGCTGGCTCGC
>JANPOR010000299.1:0-2600 GCA_031428075.1 Hymenobacter sp.
CAACGACAACCACCTACGCCCCCATATGAGCTGCGGTTACCTAGCTACCGCCCACGCCAGTACCGAACCGTTACAAAAACACTGGAAGCCCAAAGTATGCAAGGCCGCTCAAACCTCTACACCAACCGATAACGACTAAGAGCCTGTTAAAAATTAGCATTTTCTACTATTTGCGTCATAAAAGATGGCCAAAAATGTCCCTTTAAAAGCATGCTTCTCCAAAGCTGCCGAGGCAAAAATCCCTGGAAAGCAGCTGTGTGGCATCCCAATCCATAAGATCAATCTGATTTTCAACAGGCTCTAACTTGATAACTTCTCATCAATACTAGAACTAATCATTTTCTTCTCACGCGAAAACTGACATTTTTCCCCCAGGATTGACCAACCTGTATAGCCACAGCCGGACGAAACAAGTAGCTCAGCTGCAAGACTCGTTGCAGCTGCTCACGGCCAAAGGAGCGCAGGTTGTGGTGGTGCCCCCGAGACCCAGGCGAACATCGGCAGAGCGTTGGAAAAGGCCAAGGCCCGCTTCTCCATCGTGCACGACCAGAGTTTCACCATCATGACGGCCTACCACACGGCCTTCACCGTAGACCCGGCCACTGCGCAGCAGTACCAAGGCTTCGGCGTGGATTTGCAGAAAGCTAACGGCTCGACCGACGACATGCTACCCGTGCCGGCCACCTACGTCATCGGCCGCGATGGCCGTAGCAGGTTTACCTCCTTCAACCCCGACTTCAAGGCGCGGATGTCAATGCGGCGGGTGACTGCCGCGCTGTAGGGCCGCCTTATTGTAGTTTAAAAGCCACGTCGAGCGCCGTTTGCAGCAAGGGCGATACCTCCTGGTGCGCCACGATGAGCTGCTGGTTGATGCGGGCCGCTACGGGGTAGGGGTACACCTTGTCGAAAATCTCGCTGATGCCCAGCCCGCTGGTGTTGGCTAGAATCAGCTCCTGCACCAGCTCGCCCGCGCCGGGGGCCACCATGGCCCCACCCAGGATGCGGCGCTTGCGGCCGGGTAGCGGCACAGCATTCTGCTCGATGAAGAGCAGCAGACGGCCGTCGCGGTAACTATCCACCACTGCCCGGTCGTCGTCGGCAAAGTCGGTTTCCCAGCGCTCGTAGGCTGTGCCGCGCCGGTCGAGCTCGGCAGCATCGAGGCCGAAATGGGCTACCTCGGGGTCGGTGAAGGTGACCCAGGAGAAGTGGTCGTAGCTGAGCTTTTTTTTCAAGGGGGAGAAGAAGTTGAACAGTAGCAGGCGCACGTGCAACTCGGCCCCGTGGCTGAACTGGAGGGAGTTAGCCGCGTCGCCGGCCACAAAGATGTCGGGGTTGGTCGTTTGCAGGTGCTCATCAAGCTTGATGTGGCCCTGCTCATCGATTTCCACACCGGCCTGGTCCAGCTGCAGGCCCTCGAAGCTTACGTGCCGCCCGATGGCCACGTACACCAGGTCGAAGTCGATAGGGAACGAATTGCCGGTTTTGGGCTTAATGCGGGCCTGGGTGGCCGAGGCGAAGGCTTCCACTTCGGCTTCGAGGTGAATCGTCAAGCCCTCGGCATGCAGCCGCTCGGCTAGCACGGCACGGATGGTGGGGTCTTCCTTTTCGAGGATGCTAGGCCCGTGGTGGACGATGGTAACCTGCGCGCCCAGCCGCTGCAGGGCTTGCGCGAGCTCCACGCCGTTGGGGCCGCCGCCTACCACCAGCAGGCGCCGGGGCAGCTCACGCAGGTCCCACACGTGCTGGTTGTCGTGGAGACGCACCAGGTCGGCGCCGGGTACTCGCAGCGGCTGCGGACGTGAGCCGGTGGCCACCACCAATTTTCGGCTCTGGTAAGTGTGGCCGTTGATTTCCACGGCGTGGGCGCCCACGAACCGGGGTCGTCCGATTTCGACAGTGATGCCCAACCCGCGCAGGTATTCCGGGTTTTCGTGGTGGCGAATGATTTTCTGCCGCCCCTGCACGTACTCCATTACCTTGGCCATATCGGCCACGCCGCTCACTTGTAGGCCGAACTGGGTGGCCTGCCGGGCTTGGTGCACCTGCCGCGCGGCATGAATGAGGGCCTTGCTGGGCACGCAGCCGTAGTTGAGGCAGTCGCCGCCCACGTCCTCAGCGGTCAGGTCAATGAGCAAAACCCGCAGCTTAATGCGGGCCATAAATAAGCTCAGGCCCAGCCCAGCCGAGCCAGCCCCAAGCACAATCAGGTCAAAATCAGCAGTATTTTCGGTCATAGCATCTCCAAGAGTCAGAAGTAAGCAAAACAAGAGGAACCAGCCGGTATCAGCCCGGGGCCCCTACTCAGCTATACGGTCTGGCGGCCCCGTGCGCCGCCCCAGTGGCCAAATTTTGGCTTTTTCAGCTAAAAGGTGCGCGCTTTATCGGGACGCCGACAATTTGCCGGCCGGGGCTTCGGGCTTCGGCGCTGAGCGGGCGGGGTAGGTACCCGAACCGGATTTCACCCAGCTCGGGGTACGCCGCTTGACCGCGTTGCGTCTCGCGGGCCGGGGTCACCAGCGTGGGGGCCGGATGCCCGAGTAGCCTTTCGGTTAGCAGCAGGTATTCGTGGCCAGGAATATCGTTTTTGAGCAGGCGGTGGG
>JANPOR010000300.1:0-4006 GCA_031428075.1 Hymenobacter sp.
AACCGTTGAACGGTGCTAATGACGTCGGCACGGGGTGCGGGCCGGAGGCCCGCGATAAGACGGCACGGGGCCGAGCCCCGCGCCATCCGCGTAATGCGTTCCAAATAGCTGATTTCTTCCCATGAACATTTTCGTCGTCAACTCCGGCAGCAGCTCCATCAAGTACCAGCTCTTCTGCTGGCCGGCCGAGCAGCCCGTGTGCAGCGGGCTGGTGGAACGAATTGGCTCCGAGCAGGCGACCATTGTCCACAAGGTTTTCGACGCGGACGCCCCGGAGAGGCCGGCCGTCGAGCAGCGCCGTACCTTGCCGGCTCCCGACTACGAGGCTGGCTTGCGCGAAGTGGTGCGGCTGCTGACGGAGGGCCCCGGGGCCGTAATCCGGACCCCGGCCGAGGTAGACGTGGTGGGGCACCGGGTGGTGCACGGCGGCGAAACCTTTGCCGCTACCACGCTCATCAGCGCCGAAGTGAAGGCGGAAATCAAGCGGCTGTTTGCGCTGGCCCCGCTGCACAACCCGGCCAACTACCAAGGCATTGAGGTGGCGGAACGCTTGTTTCCGCAGGCCCAACAGGTGGCGGTGTTCGACACGGCGTTTCACCAGACGCTGCCGGAGTACGCCTTTCGCTACGCCCTTCCCACGGCACTTTATACCGAGCAGCGCATCCGCAAGTACGGCTTTCACGGCACCAGCCACCAATACGTGGCCGCGCAGGCCGTGGCCTACCTCGGGCGTCCCGACGCCCGGCTCATCACCGTGCACCTGGGCAACGGGTGCAGCGTGGCAGCGGTGCACAGCGGCCGCTCGCTCGACACCAGCATGGGCTTCGGCCCGCTCGGCGGACTGGTGATGGGCACCCGGTCGGGCGACCTCGACCCCGCCGTGCTGCTGCATTTGCTGGGGCCCTTGGGCTACTCGGCTGCGCAGCTCGGCACGCTGCTCAACCAGGAAAGCGGCATGCTGGGCCTCACCGGCTTGCGCGACATGCGCGACATCGGGCAGGCGCTGGCCGCGGGCGACGCCCGCGCCGCGCTGGCCTACGAAATCTACGCCTACCGCATCCGTCAGTACATCGGGGCCTACGCGGCGGTACTCAACGGGCTCGACGCGCTGGTGTTCACGGCCGGCGTGGGCGAGAACGATGCCTTGGTGCGCGCACGCGCCTGCCAGCAGATGGAATTTTTCGGTTTGGAGCTGGACAAAGGCAAAAACGCGGCGCACGCGCCGGGCCTGCGCGACCTCAGCGGGCCGGGGTCGCGGGTGCGAATTCTGGTCGTTCCCACCAACGAAGAGCTGGAAATTGCCCGGCAGTGCGCGGCGCTGCTCGCGTGAGGAAACGTTCGCCGCGCTACAGCTTGCCCTCCCGGATGAGCCGCCGGTACACCCGCACCAGCCGGGGCTGCGGCACGCCCAGCCAGTACAGCAGCATCACAAGGACAAAGGCGGCTTGCAGGCGGTACACGCCGTTGGCCAGGTACTTGCGGGCCGACGTGGTGACGGCCCCGGGCAACACGCGGAACGGACCCCGCGCCCAAAGCCGGCGCACGATGTCCTGGTCTTCCATCACCAGCAGCGCTTCGCGGTAGCCCCCAATTTGCTCGAACAGGACCCGGCGCACAAACAAGCTCTGGTCGCCGAAGCGCACGATTTTCAGCGGCAAGCGCGTCAGCCACGCATTAGCGCGTAAAAACCAGTGCGGGTGATCGAACGCCAGGCGGAAACAGCCGCTGCCCGCCCCTTGCCCCAGGGCCCGCCGAATGTCGGCCAGGAAGCCCGGCGGCGGGTACGAGTCGGCGTGCAGGAAGTAGAGAACGGCCCCGCCCGCCGCCCGCGCTCCGTGGTTGAGTTGGGCGGCGCGGCCTTTGCGGGGGCAGCGTAGCACGCGGGCCCCGGCCTGCGCGGCCCGGTCGCGCGTGGCGTCGGTGCTGCCGCCGTCGGCCACGATGATTTCCAGGGGCCCGTCGCCGGCCGCTTCCCGCTGCAGGTAGTTCAGCAGCGGGCCGATGCCCGCCGCCTCGTTGAACGTCGGGATGATGATACTCACGGCCGGTGCGGCCGCGGCGGGCGGCACCGGGCGCACGGCGGCCAGTCGGCGGATTGGCAAATTGGTAGGGTTAAAAAAAGCGCCGGGCCCGCGCCGGGGTTGCTAGCTGGGCCCCACGGCCTGCCAGATTTACCCAAAAGTAGCCAGCCGGGCCCTACTTCCGCGCGTGGCCGGCGACGATGGTGTCGATGCCATCGCCCACGATTTGGCGTTGCGCCGACGAATTCCTGCAGTGGTAGCCCGCGTGCATCCCCGCTTCCGTGGAGAAGGCGTAAAACCTACGGGCGCAGGTTGGTCCTGCGCGCAGCGGCCACTGTGCGGACCTGGAACGAGGCCCGCACAGTGGCGCGATTTGCCGTTTCGGGGCTCTCACCGCATCCTTCTGGCGAGCCGTTGCCAAGGGGATGAGTGCGGTTTTCAACTCCGGCGCGAAACCATTCTCAGTCAATGATGCGCCTCTTTGGAGAGTACTGCTACGCCCGCCCCGCGCAGGGCAGCCGGCGACTGCAGTTGGTCGTCGCCGACCTGCACCAAGCGCTGCGAGGTGCTGTGCAGCTGCAGGCCGAAGCGGTGCTCTTCGCGGCCGATTCGCACCATAAAGACGTAGTGCCCGTCCGGCAGGTCGCCCACGTTAAGTCTGCTACCGAAATGGATGGCCGAGCTACCCTCTTCAAACAAGACATTGTTGCTGTTGTCGACCAGTTGGACCCGGCCGTACCGGCCGTCCGGGTTGTAGGCCCACACCTGAAATGACTGCTCCCCGACTTTGTTGACCCCGGCCTGCTGGGGCCCTTCTTGTGCCCGGGCTACCTGAGTGCCCAAAACGCCCAGGCAGGCACTCAGCAGCAAAACCGTGCCGCGCCGGGCGGCAACCGAAAACAACAATTTTTTGGCGGATAACAAGAGGTTTTTCATGTCGTTAAGAAAAAGTAGAAAAAAGGAAGAAAAGCCGGGCGAACCCGGCAGGGCTGGAATTAGCTGCTGGCTGGCGAAATGCCAGCAAGCAATGATTGATTTAGTGAGGCACGGGGCCCGCGATTCAGCGCACGGCGTAGCCCGGCCGGGGGCCGGATGGGGCGAACTCCGGGGACAACACGCTCACGGTTTCGCGGGCGCTGACCGGGTCGCGCAGCACCCGTTGCAAGGCCCGCGCGAGGTGGCTGGTGATGAGCTCCTGGGCGCTGGCGGGAACGTTGCTCGAGTCAAGCAGCTGAGGCAAGGCTTCTTCGTACACGAGTTGACCACGGCCGTCGTGGAAGCGCACGACGGTGTGGTCGCGAGTGGTGGGATTGATTTCCAAGCCCCAGTGGCCCGGCAGCGCGGCTACCGGCTGGGGTTGGGCCCGGCTCAGCGGGGAGCCAAGCAAAAGAAGCAGCGACGAAAATGACGGGCAGCTCCATAGCTCAAAAAGGAAGAATTGGGCAGAAAAGCTGGGCAGAAAACCGCCAGGGGCCCATTTTTTTAGTAGCGAAAGAGCAGGCAGGGTAACCGGGACTATTGGCACTACCGCCTCGCTAGGGCGGCTTGTCCCGCCGGAACTTTGGCGGCAGTGCTTCGCGGCTTCCGGTAAGCAAAGGCTCTAATATTTGGGCCAGGGGACCGGGGCAGTTGGGGGAGCGCGGGGACCCGCCGGGTGGCAGTTATCAAAGAACGGCATGGCAGGCACCAGGAGTTGAGTTGGAAGTCGCTTGAACCATGACAAAGGAAATTGCCTCGGGGCCGGCAGCCATTTGCGGGGGTTGCAAATGCGTGTGCCTGCGTTGCGGCGGTGTTTGCGGGGGTTGCAAATGCGTTTGCCGGGGTTGCGCGGCTGCGGTTTCCAGCTTTTAGAGGCGGACAAGCAGGATTTATTAATGTTAATAATTATTATTAATAAAGTGTTATATTTATATCATATGAAGAACGTACTGTAAGCTGTAGCTTGAGCCGGGACCGCTGCGCTGCGTCATCCTCGCCCGGCCCCG
>JANPOR010000301.1:0-3280 GCA_031428075.1 Hymenobacter sp.
AATATAAAATTAACAATATTTATTGTCATGATATGCACTTATCAGTTGTATCTTGGTATAGAAACATTTGGATGTCTTACAGAGGGATGGAGAAATATCCAAATGCAATTTGACCACGTAGAGCATGAGAACCTACTCTCACAGAACGTATGTCAACCAGCTTATTTTGCTGGTAACAGACATTTTAGTCATTTTCGGAGGGTTCCGTCTCGTCTGGTACGTTCAGCGTGGCGACTGGTGGTTTGGTGGGAACGCGCCCCAGGTGTTTGCCGTTTTTTCGCTCTTGTGGTGGACTTTGGGTCGGCACCTGGCCAGCCCCGACCCCACCGATCGGCTGCCTACTTATTCGGAAAAAATTTGGGCGTTGGCGCGCACCCTGTTGCTTCATGCCGTGGTTTTGATGACAAGCGTTGTGCTGATGAGGCTGCGGTTACTGCCGGTTCGTTACTGGCTATTGCTGTATACCATCTGCGGGGCAGCGGTGATGAGCGGACGGCTACTGATGGCCATGCTGTACCGCGTGTATCGGGCCCGTTGGGCGCGGCCGCACAGCCGGTTCGTGATTGTGGGCGCCAGCAACACCGGCTTGCACCTGCACCATTTCGTGAAACTGCACGACCCGGTGTCGAACTATTTCCTGGGCTTCTTCGCCGACGCCTCGGTTCCGGACGACATTCGCCCGATGGTGCTCGGCGGAGTGCACGAGGTTAAGGACTTCTGCCTCCGCGAGCAAGTCGATGAAATTTACTTTGCGCTGCCCCTCAGCCGGACGGCACTCGTTGAGGAACTGTCGGCCTTCGCCGACGAGCACTTCGTGGCGTTTCGGATTGTGCCCGACTTTGAGGGCACGTTGCGCAAAGGGGTGGAGCTGCACTATAACGACTACGGCCCCGTCCTGACGGTTCGGCGGCACCCGCTGGGCTTCCGGACGAACCAGGTGGCCAAGCGGTTGTTCGACCTGACCTTTTCGGGGTTGGTTATCGTGGGCGTGTTTCCGGTGCTATTGCCCCTGCTGGCGCTGCTCATTAAAATCGACTCGCCCGGGCCGGTTTTTTTTAAGCAAATGCGGCCCGGCAAGCGCAACAAACTGTTTCCGTGCTATAAGCTGCGCACGATGCGCACCGAGGCGGGCGGCACCGAGCTGCAGGCCACCAGAGGCGACGTCCGGGTGACGCGCGTTGGGCGCTTTCTACGCGCTTCCAGCCTCGACGAAATACCGCAGTTCTTCAACGTCTGGCTCGGCCACATGTCGGTGGTGGGGCCCCGGCCCCACATGCTCTCGCAGCTCGAAGAATACTCGAAGCACATCCACACCTACCCTCAGCGGCACGTCGTCACGCCCGGCATCACGGGCTACGCCCAAGTGAACGGCTACCGAGGCGAAACCAGGGCCGAGGGCGCCATGGAAAAGCGCGTGGAATACGACCTGAAATACGTCGAGAACTGGTCGCTGCTGCTGGACGTGCAAATCATTGGCAAAACCGTGTGGAACATGATTGGAGGCGAAAAAAATGCGTATTAGGCCCGAAATGCTGACACGTCGCCGTTGCCGCAACCCATCAACATTTACCCATACGCATGTTGTCTAAGCAATTGGTTCTTACCTCGGGCATCTCCACGGGTTCGTTCGACGATTTTGTGGAAAGCATTCTGCAGTTAGGCGCGGCGCGCACCTCGGCCTACGTTTGCTGCGCCAACGTGCACATGGTGGTGGAGGCCTACCGCGACGCCAGCTTTCAGCAAGTGCTGGACGAGGCCAGTTTGGTCACGCCCGACGGCGGCCCGGTAGCCAGCGTGGCCGGGTGGGTGGGGGGCCACCCCCAAGAGCGCGTGGCCGGCATGGATCTGCTGCCAGCGTTGCTCGCCGAAGCGGCCCGCCGGGGCCGGTCCGTTTACTTCTATGGCACTACCGACGATGTGCTGCAGGCCATCGTGGACCGGGCGCAACGCGAGCTACCCGCCCTGCGGCTGGTGGGTACCTGCGCCCCGCCGTTTCGAGCCCTCACCCCGGCCGAGGAGGCCGAACATGTGGCGGCCATCAACGCTGCCGACCCGGATTTGCTGTTCGTGGCCCTGGGCTGCCCCCGGCAGGAGCGGTGGATGGCCGCGCACCGGGGCAAAATAAAGGCCTGCATGCTGGGCGTGGGCCAAGCCTTCTTGGTGTACGGCGACTTGGAGAAGCGCTTGCCCGTATGGGCGCGCCGGTTGTGGCTAGAATGGGCTTACCGCCTTTGGCTGGAGCCCCGCCGCTTGTGGCGGCGCTACCTCGTCACTAATTTCCGTTTTCTCTGGTTTATGACCCGCAAAACGCTAATGAGAAGGTAGCAACGTCAAACGTTTTTTCAAAACAATGCGGTCCTACTGAGACAAACTCAGTAGGACCGCATTGTTTTGATTCTCAATTGAATGGGGGTAATGCCGTTGGTCAATGCCTTACTTCAAGACGCTGCGCAGGAAAAGTTGTCCCGCTCGAAAGGCGCAGCACGTAAATGCCAGCGGGCAACGCGGCCGTACTAAAGGTGAACTGGTTGGCGCCGGTCTCGGCGGGCCACTTGTGGCTAGCCACTGTGGTGCCTTGCAGGTTCGCAATAGTCAATTCAATGGTGGTGAGGTGGTCGACCGTCACGGAAACGGTGGCCCAGTCGTTGGTGGGGTTGGGGTACAGAACCGGCGCCGTTGCCGCGGCCACCGAACCGGCGAGTGTGGCGCTGCGAGCCGCACCCGCTGGGGGTTGCAACGCCAGCGTTACGTCGTCGAAGTAGAGCCACTGGCCGGCGCCGGCCTGGGAATAAAAGCCGATTTCGCACTGGCCGTTGCCCACGGCAATGTCGGGCACGCTTACCAGCGTCCACTTCCAGTCCGGGATGGCCGCCACGTCGGCGGCCACGGTCGGGCCGCCGTAGTTGCCGGCCCGCAGCTGCGCAGCGGCCTGCCCGCCGCTGCTCTTAACCCAGGCGCTGAAGGTGTAGGTGCCGGCGGCCAGGCCCGTGACTACCTGGTACGTGTAGGTCTCGTAAGCGGCGGGGCTGTAGTGGGTGCCGTGGTAGGCCCCGGCGTGGGCCCCGCCGTAGGTTTCGGTATAGCTGGCGTATTCGTTAGTGCCCGGGCCGAGGGCTTTTTGCCAGCCAGCAGGCGTGCCCGTAGCCGCCCCGTCGGCCTCAAAGCCGGGGTTGGCCACCAGGTTGACGCCCGGCGCCGCGGCCACGGGCGGCGCAACGGGCGAGGCCACCGCCACGGTTACTTTGGCCGAAACTGTGCTGGTCCCTGCGTCATTTGTGGC
>JANPOR010000302.1:0-15184 GCA_031428075.1 Hymenobacter sp.
CCTGGGCAGTTCGCTGGTGAACGAAGAATTTGGGGCCCTGCACGCGGCCATCCAGTTGGTGTTGACGACGGCCATTGCCCAGGAAGCCAACTACCGGCACTTTCCTCCCTCGTTCCTCATCCACGCCCGCGAATGGGACGAGTCGGCCACGCCGGGCTCCGACGCGCACACGTTTTGCCCGCTGCATACTGAAGTAAAGATTGACAAATACTACGTCGGTGGCCGCGCCACGTATGTCTGCCCCAAATGCCAGCCGGCTCCTCCAATGCCAGAATCGTAACGTAATCACCGACTGGCGGTGGTCTACGATGGGATGACTACCGTGTAAAGACGAATGATTCATACGCAACATTTCTGCGCTAAATGCGGCAGCATGCAAACGCGCCGCAATGGCAGTAGAAATGGCCAGTCCAAATACCAATGCACGGCGTGCCGCTACCAAGGCCTGTTCGTGCCGGCGGCGGTGCGCAAAGCCGCCCAATGCGCGCAGGTCGATGCCCGCTTAAGCGGGCGCCACTCGCAGCGCGGCATTGCCCGACTCACGGGCGTGGCCCGAAGGACGTTTGCCAAACGAATAAAAAAGCGACTCCTCCTTCACCGCCCCCTTCGCGCTCCCTTCGCCGCTGCCGCTGCCGCGGCGCTTGGCGGAAGCCCAGCGCAAGCGGTGGGAAGCGCTCGAACGCGGTGAGTTGCGGAGTTCCGTGGGCCATAAAAAGCGTAAAGTGTGGTTGTGGCTGGTCATCGAACGGACCCGGCGGCGCATTGTGGGCCGGACGCTGGGCCGCCGGTTCGAAGCCCCCATGCGCCGGCTCTGGCAAGCCCTGCCGGCGCATTGCCGACACCATTGCTGGTTCTTCACTGACCAAGGGAAAGCCTACGCTAAGGTGCTGCTCCGCTGGCAGCCCCGGCCCGGCCCCAAAGGCGAAGGCCGGACCAACGCGGACGGAGCCATTAATTGCCCGTTGCGCCGGCATTGCGGCGTGCCGGGGCGCAAGTCCTGCTCGTTCAGTAAGTCCCTGGCGGTGCATACCGCCCGAATTGAATTAATCATCGCTAATTATAATCAACGTATCCTCTCAGATTAGACTACCACCGTGCAATTACGGGCCAGAATGCCAGAATGCCAGAATGCCGGGGTGTAGCAATGTCTTGCTATATTTAGCGAATCGACGGGCTTTAGTTGGCGCCGTTATCCTTCTCTGGACTGGCTATGCCCCCCTTCTTTCGCGATTTACGCTACCTACTGGCCTACACTTTGCCACTCACGGCAGCGGTGGGTCTGTGGCTGGGTGGGCCATGGACTTGGCTTACGCTGCTGTATACCTTCGGACTGGTACCCCTCCTGGAGTGGATACGCCCCCTAGCACCGACTAGGCCGGGCATAGCCGCCGCCACTGAAATTAAGCGCCACGCCTTCTTCGACGGTCTGCTCTACCTCAATGTGCCACTGCAATATGGGCTGCTGGCTTTTTTCCTCTATTCCCAGAAAACTCACGGCTTCTCTGCAGCCGAAACTACCGGAGCACTTCTAAGCGTGGGTATTTGCTGCGGGGCGTTGGGCATCAATGTGGCGCATGAGTTAGGGCATCGTGCCCGCGCCTGGGAGCAGCACCTAGCCCAGGCGTTGCTGTTGAGTACATGGTATTCACACTTTTTCATTGAGCACAATCGGGGGCACCACCGCCATTTAGCCACACCGCTCGACCCCGTTACGGCCCGTCTGCACGAGGGTTTCTGGCACTTTCTGCCCCGCGCCGTGCTGGGCGAATACCGTTCGGCTTGGGCATTAGAAGCCGAGCGCCTGCGCCGGCAGGGCCAGTCGTGGTGGTCGGTCAGCAACCAGATGCTGCAATTTCAGGTGTTACAGGTGCTGCTGGCGGGCGGGGTAGTGGCTTTGTTTAGTCTATCGGGCCTGCTAGCCTGGCTGGGCGCGGCGGCGGTGGGCTACGTGCTATTTCAACTGGTGAACTATGTAGAGCACTACGGCCTGCTGCGTCGCCAAACCAGCCCCGGCCACTACGAGCGGGTGCAGCCCCACCACTCCTGGAACTCGGAACATCCATTAGGTCGCATTCTGCTCTATGAACTCACGCGCCACTCCGACCACCACTACCAAGCCGCCCGGCCCTACCACACGCTGCGCCACCAGCCTGCCAGCCCCCAGATGCCCACTGGCTACCCCGGCATGATGCTGCTAGCCACAGTACCCCCGCTCTGGTTTCGGGTAATGAATGAGCGGGTGCCCGTTGACATTTGACGGGTGCCAAGTGGCTAAAAAAGCGGCGGCACCCCCGCCGGTGCGGCCCCCGTTACGCCCGGCCAAGGCGCAACGCAAGGCATGGGAGGTTTTGGCACCGGACGAGACAGGGGCTTTTGTGGGGCGTAAAGCCCGCAAAGTGTGGCTTTGGCCGGTCGTCGAACGCGCCCGGCAGCGCATCGTGGGCCGGACGCTGGGCCGCCGGTCCGGGGCCCCGTTGCGCCGGCGTTGCGGCATGCCGCAAGTCCTGTCCGTTCAGTAAGTCCCTGGCGGTGTACACCGCCCGAATTAAATTGATCATCGCTAATTATAACCAAAATATCATCTTAGATTAAACTACTGCCAGGTAGCTTTATATCCAAGTATATTTTTGGCAGGAACAATGTGGTCTGTTCCTGCAAAATGACAATCATTTAATACTCGAAGCGGTTATCTGCCTTGCACGGATGCGATTTGTAAATCTTTCAATAAAGCGGCGCTGAAAGTCTTTAGGCCAACATTTTTGGGAGTAAATTCCAGTATAATCCCGATATTCGGAACTGCTTTCCTGCCCGCTTTATCAGTAATTTGGGTTTGTTTAGAGGAATATAAAATTCGCTCACCTACCATTTCTCTTGTCAATACTGGCCATTGAGAATTAGGTAGCGTAAACATTAGTTTTGCTTCCGGAATAAGGCTTTGGCAATTAGCAGAGAAAGTCACTACTATTGACAGGGTAATAAATAGAAGTATTTGTTTCATTTGCTTAATCTCATGATGATTTGAAATCAGGCAATTGTTTCACCCATCCCCAAACATAGTACCCCAGCCCCGCCACGCAAGCCCACTGAATAGCCGTAAGCCCCAGCCCCGGCAGAGCCGCCGTGGGCTTGACAAATTCCACCAGCAGGCGAGACAGTAAATAGCCGCTCAGAAATAGCTCGAAGCGCCGGCCGTTGGGCAGCGGCTGGCAGTGCTCCAGGGCCCCGAGCAGCAGCGCCCGGGTCCCCAGGAACAGAATTTCGCAGAGGTTGGTGGGGTGGCGGGCGATGCCGTCGCCGAAATTGATGCCCCAGGGCAAGGCGGTGGCGGTGCCGTAGGTACCTTCCCGGCTGCTGAGGAAGCAGCCGACGCGCCCAATGCCCCGGCCCAGCAGCAGCGGAAACACCATGAGGTCGCCCGACGAGGCGGTGATACCCAGGCGCTTCTTGGTCAGCTCCACGCCCACCAAACCGCCCAGGAAGTCGCCCACGATGGTTTTGTTGGTGGCGTAGTAGAGCCAGCCGCCGGGCGGGTGCAGCAGCAAGTCGGGGTGTTCGAGCAAGCCCAGCAGGCGCGAGCCGAGCAGGGCCCCGGCGGTGGCCCCGGTAAAAACTCACTGCCGGCGTCGCTGATGGGGTCGGCGGCGCGGGCCCGTAGGTACGCGTAGAGGCGGTAATCCAAGGTATAGGCCAAGACTTTACAGAGCAGGGGCACCGGCACGAGCAGGGGACCCCTAGGCCAATTCGACGGGGAATTGCGTGGAGCAAAGATGGTACAGAAACGGCCCCGGGGCCCTACCCCTCCTCGTTGTTGGCCTTCGCCGCTTTGCGGGTAAGCGCGGTGAGGGGCGAACGGGTGATTGCCGACTCGCTTTCGTAGCCGCGGCGGCGCTCGTAGGAGGCAGGGCTCTCGCCGGTGGCGGGCAGGGCGTGGTTCACCCAGCTCAGCAGGTCGGTGGTGACGCCGGGCAGCAAGCCATGGAAGGCTGCCAAGAGCTTGGCCGGCAGCGAGAGAATGATTTCGCCGTCGCCGCGCCGGGTGGCGTTCCAGATTTGACGGGCGGCCTGCTCGGCGCTCATCGTGAGGCCGGGCAGAGCATCAGCAATGCTGAACCAGGCAAACTCCTTTTTGTGCTGGCCTTTCACCTGCGCCTGGCCGGCGCTGCCGGTGCGTAGCAGGCCGGGGCACACCGTCGTCACGCGGATGCCCTCCTGCCGCAGTTCGGCCCGGAAGCCTTCCGATAAGCCCACGAGCGCAAATTTGCTGGCGCTGTAGGGGACCATGTGCGGAATGGCAACCTTGCCGCCCAGGCTCGAAATGTTCACGATGCGGCCTTCGCCGCGCCGGCGCATGCTGGGCAGCACGGCCTGCATGGCGTGTAAGGGGGCCCAGAAGTGCGTGTCCATCGAATCTTCGAAATCGCGCAGCTCCATGTTATCGAGTGGGCCGGCAGTGATGATGCCCGCATTGTTGACGAGCACGTCGATCGGCCCCAGGCGGTTTTCTACCTCAGCCACCATCGTGCGCACCTCGTTAGCGTCGGTAAGGTCACGGGCCAGGGTGAGGACGTCCGCCTCGGCGGCCCCGTAAGTCAGCAGGTCGAGACGGGCGCGCTCCAGCTCGGCCACGTCGCGGGCGCAGATGGCCACCCGCGCCCCTTCTACCACCGCCTGCCGGGCCAGTACCAGGCCGAGTCCGCGCGAGCCGCCGGTGATGAGCACCACCCGGCGGCTCAGCTCGTAGCTGCCGCGGCGGTTAGCCCACAGGGTGACGGCCAGGGCGGCGGTCCCCAGGCCGGCGGCCAGCAGCCAGTTTTTATTAGTGGAGCGGGGCGGGGCGGGAGCAGCGGACGCGTGGTTCATGCGGGTTAGTATGGAAAGCGCGGGGCAAAGGTTACGTCCGGCGCCGATTTAGTCGCAAAAGAGCGCGCTTTTCGCCGCCTGAAACGCCGCTGTGGCCGGAGTAGTGCGTCAGGCCCGGATTTTTTGGCCCGATATTTACGGATTAGCGCCCAGCGCCGAGTTTTGCCGGGCCGCTTCTTTTGCCTTATCTTTTTGCTATGACGCGTTTATTGATGATAATGTTACTGGCCTGGGCCGCCGCGTCGGCGGCCCAGGCCCAAGCCGTGGTCAAAACTAAAACGAAGGCCACCGGCCACCCCACCGCCAAAGCCGAAACCCCGGGCCTTACCGCCCTGGCCCGGCCTGCCTCAGCGCCGGCGCCAGCCCGCGCTGAAGCGCGCGCCGACGCCCTCACCGCCAATATGCAGCAGAACCTAGGCCTCTCGCCCCAGCAAACCGCAAAGGTTGGCGCCATCAACCAACGCGGTGTGGCCGCCGTGGAAAGTGCCCGCGTCCGCTACCGCGCCGATCCGCGCAAGCTTAGGGCCCTCGTTGAGGGAATCGGACAGTCGCGCCTTGAAGCGCTCAAGGACGTGCTCACCCCCGCCCAGTTCGACAAATACCAGCGCAAGCGCGAGGAAAAAATGGGTGTACCCAACGTGCAGGGCGTACAAGGCAACGCCCCCCCCGGCCTGGGTACCGGCGAGTAGCGACGGACATCCGCACCGCAGTTTTCTGGTTCCCGACCAAAAAGCGTCGAGCCATCCGGCCCGGCGCTTTTTCTTTGCTCACAATGTCGGCCCACATGCGCCAGTCCGTCGGCCGCTGGAAACCGGCCTGTCATTTACATTAGGAGTCTTGATGACCCGCCCGCACCGCCGATTGCCATTTATCGTCCGGGTCCGCACGGGCTGGAAGCACCTGCTTTCGTACGGCTTGGCGGCGCACGATATTATGTCGATTGTGAAAAACTTTCCCTCGCGCCGTCTGTGGACCGCAACCGGCCTGGTGCTGACCTTGGCAACAATGGCCTGCGCTGTAAAAACGACGGCTCCCGCGCCCTCCGCCCCCGCCGCGCCGCCCGCTACCAATGCCGATGCCCGCGGCTACGGCCAGTATACAGAGCTAGTGTGGAGCGACGAGTTCGACGGCGGAGCCCTGGACCTCACGAAATGGGGCTACGACACCGGCGGCAGCGGCTGGGGCAACAACGAGCTGGAGTACTACACCAACAGCACCGAAAATGCCTACCTGAGCGGTGGCAACCTTATCATTCAGGCCAGGCAGCAGCCGCGGGACAACCGCAGCTACACCTCCGCCCGCCTGCTCACCAAAGGCAAGCAAAGCTTCTCCTTCGGCCGCGTCGACGTGCGGGCTAAGCTACCCAAAGGCCAAGGCATCTGGCCCGCCATTTGGATGCTGGGAGTCGACATCGACCAAAATAACTGGCCGGCGTGCGGTGAAATCGACATAATGGAGGAGCGGGGCCAGGACCCTGCCAAGATGCTCTCGACCATGCACTTTGGCAACAGCAGGAGCGACCATCGCTCCAAAGGCACGCAAACAACACTGCCCGGCGGGGGCAGCTTTGCCAACGACTTCCACGTGTTCAGCGTGGTGCGCAGCAAGGACCAGATGCGCTTCTTTCTCGATGGGGCCCTGTACTACACCTTCACGACCAGCGATGCCTCGCCCTACCCGTTCAACAACCCGTTCTTCCTGGTGCTGAACGTGGCCGTGGGCGGCGACTTCGTGAATAGCCCCGATGCCTCCACCGTATTTCCGCAGCAGATGGCGGTGGACTACGTGCGGTACTACCAGTATAGGTAGGTGCTGGCGACAACCACTGACCAGGGCCCCCGGCAACCGGCGCTTTGCCGGTCGCCGGGACCTTTGCATGGGCCGCACCGAACTACCGGGCCGATTGGATGGTTTTGAGTGGCTAATTACCCTTCCCTGACTCATCATGTCCACCTCCCTTCGCCTTAGCGTCCTCGACCAATCTCCCGTTCGCCCCGGGACCACCCCGCGCCAGGCCTTGCTCGAAACCACCGAGCTGGCCCAGCTGGCCGACCGCCTCGGCTACACCCGCTTTTGGGTGAGCGAGCACCACAACACGGGCACGCTGGCCGGCTCGGCTCCAGAAGTGCTGCTGGCCCACCTCGGCGGCCAGACCCAGCGAATTCGCCTGGGCTCGGGCGGCGTAATGCTGCCCCACTACTCGGCCCTGAAAGTAGCCGAGAATTTTCGTCTGCTGGAGGCGCTTTTTCCGGGCCGTATCGACTTGGGCATGGGCCGCGCCCCCGGGGCCGACCGCCTCACGGCCCACGCCCTCAACCCGCACAACACCTTCAGCGAGCAGGATTTTATGGAGCAGCTGATGGACTTGCAGGCGTACTTGCGCGACGACCGGATACCCGACACCATCCACGAGCGGGTGATGGCCATTCCGCAGTCTGCCACCGCGCCCGAGCTGTGGATATTGAGTTCCAGCGGGCAGAGCGGACTGTTTGCAGCGCACCTGGGCATGGCGTTCACGTTTGCCCAGTTCATCAACCCGAATGGAGGGCCCCAGGCGGTGCGTACCTACCGCGAGCGGTTCCGGCCGTCGGCCGAACTGACCGCGCCCGAGGCCAACATGGCCGTTTTCACACTGTGCGCCGACACCGAGGCGAAGGCCCAAGAGCTGCGCGCTGCCATGGATTTGCAGCTACTTCGCTTCAACCGGGGCGAGCGCCTCACCTTCCCTGACGCCGACGAGGTGCGCAACTACCGCTTCACGGCCGACGACCAATACCAGTTGGCCCAAAACCGCGGCCGCGTGGTGAGTGGCACGCCCGAGCAGGTGAAGGCCGAGTTCGAGCGCTTGGCCGCCGCTTACGACATCGACGAAATCGTAGCCGTGACGATTACGGCCGACTTCGAGGACCGTCGACGCTCGTACGAACTGCTGGCAGAAGCGTTTGCGCTGCCGGACGCGGTGCCGCAGCCAGCGGTTGCGGCCGAACTGTCTCCCAGCCTAGCTTGAGGATAAAGACGCTGACCATCACCAGGAACAGCACCCGCACGAAGCCGGTGCCGCGCTTCAGGGCCATTTGGGCCCCCAACGTGGAGCCCAGCACGTTGCACACGGCCATGGGCAGGGCCACCTGGTACAGCACCTGGCCGGTGTACACGAAGTAGGCGAGCCCGGTGATGTTGGTGGCCACGTTCACGAGCTTGGCCGACGCTGAAGCGGCAATGAAATCGTAGCCAAACAGCCCCACGAACGCAAACAGCAGCAGGCTGCCCGTACCCGGCCCAAAAAATCCGTCGTAAAATCCCACGGATGCACCCAGCGCTACGCCGGTCAGCACTTCGCGGCGGCCGTGCAGGCGCGGCGCGTGGAGGCTGCCGAAGTCTTTGCGCCAAAAGGTGTAGGCGGCCATCAGCACCAACAGGACCAGCACCAGGGGGCGCACCGCTTCCTTGTGCAGGCCGCTCACCGCCCGGGCCCCCAGCAGCGCAAACCCGCCCGCCACCAGCGCCGTGACGGCCACCGTGCGCCAACGCAGCGGCACCGCCCCGCTCCCGCTGAGGTAGCGCCGCAGGGCCGCCGCCGTGCCCGCCAGGCTGGCTACTTTGCCCGTTCCCAGCACTGTAGGCACCGGCACGTCGGGCAGCAGCAGCAGCAACGCTGGCAACTGGATGAGGCCCCCGCCGCCCACCATCGCGTCAATGAAACCGGCCAGGAAAGCAAACAGGCACAGCAAGAGCAAAGTAAGGGGTAGGAAACCGTTGGGCACAAACATTTATTGCTCTGTCAGTTGCGCTAGATAGACGTTGCGCTTATCATCGAGTAGATGACGAGGATTGTCAGCGGCACAAAGATGAGCGAGCAAATCAGCAGCGGTTTGCCGATTTTTTTGGTGGGAAAATCGTCCCGGCTCTCAATAAATTTTTTGGCGTAGACTTCCAGGCCCTGGGCCCCGGCGATGCCAGTGATGACCCCAATTACGGAACTACCTCTCGAACCTGGAAGAAACGACGCCATTACCAGCACCAATACGGTGTAGCCGATGCTGCCCCAAAACGCCGTGCGAGCCGCGGCTGGCTGGCCCACGTTTTTCAGGTTTTGCGCCATCAAAACCCCTCCGGCAACGGCGCTGAAAAAGGCAGAAAATCCTCGGATGGCGCGCACGGAGTAAAGCGGCAAGCTCGCGGCGTTGCTGGCAGGACACTTTTCGGTTTGCATAAACTAAAATGGCGGCTCCTCGTACTTGCTCATGTTACCCTTCGGAAACGGCACCGGCGACTCGTTGATTTTGGAACCCAGCCGGATGGTATTGGGCGCGAAGTTGCTGCCGTTGCTGCTGGGTTCGTCGTCGAAATTGCTGGCGGGCAGAGCCATCGGCTGGTAACCGCCGCCCGGATGGTCCCCGAAGCCGCCCGTCTCGCTGTCGAGGTCGGCAAACTTGGTGAAACGGCCGATGAACTTGAGTTGCACGGTTTCGAGCGAGCCGTTGCGGTGCTTGGCAATGATGACTTCGCCCATGCCCTGCGTGGAGTTGCCCTCAGCGTCCTGGTCAAGACCGTAGTACTCAGGGCGGTAGAGAAAAATCACCATGTCGGCGTCCTGCTCGATCGAGCCCGATTCGCGCAAGTCGCTCAGCTGGGGCTTTTTGTCACCGCCCCGGGTCTCGACCGAGCGCGAAAGCTGCGACAGCGCCAGCACGGGCACATTCAGCTCCTTGGCAATGCCCTTGAGGGCCCGGGAGATGCTGGCAATTTCCTGCTCGCGGTTACCACCGCGGCCGTCGGTGTTGCCGCTCATCAGCTGCAAGTAATCGACGATGATGAGCTGGACGTCCTTCTGCGAGCGCAGGCGGCGGCACTTGGTGCGCAGTTCGCGGATACTCAGGGCCGGCGTGTCGTCGATGTAAATCGGGGCCGCCGAGAGGGCGGTAATCTTGTGGTTGAGCTGCTGCCACTCGTGGTCGGCCAGCGTGCCCTTTTTAATTTTATCCGAGTCCAGCTCCGCTTCGGCCGAAATCAAGCGGTTGACGAGCTGCAACGACGACATCTCCAGCGAGAAAATCGCCACCGGCCGCTTAAATTCCACCGCCGCGTTGCGCATGGCCGACACCACGAACGCGGTGTTGTGCGTCACCGTCATATCCTGGAGCAGGAACAGCCGGTTGCCGTCAATCTCAAAGCCGTAGTAATCGTCAACTTTATCAAATTCCACCGTGATGCCCGTCATGCGCCAGTCCACGGACGAGGCCCAAGGGTTAGCTTTTTTGCGGGCCATACGCACCGGCACTTGGTCGATGTCGCCGTAAATCCGCACCCGATACGCTTCGCTCTCGTAGCCGATGCTGGTAATAGCAGCGCGCTTCTTCGTCAGCGACGTGCGGAAGCCCAGTGTGTCGCAAAGAAACTTGATTTGGTGGGCCAGTTCGTAGTTTTTCTGCGTGATTTCGTACCCATTGGAAACTGGGTCCAAATGGCCATCGCTGTCAATCAGACCAGCCAGCAGACGCAGGCGGTTTTCGGTCGAGTTAACTAAATAACGCTGTGGAATGTGCTTGCTGCCCAACACGTTCAGCTGCCGCAGCTCGTCTTGTACCGAGAATTGGGCGAGGCTGCCGCCCTGCTGCCCGCGCGTGATGCCGTGGCTGTCGCAGCGATTGGCCACCACACCGACTGTCACTTGCAGGTTCAGGTCGGCGGCGTATTCGTGTGAGTAGTCAATGATTTCCGCGTCCTGCCCCGTGATGCAGCAGTCGTTGGACGAGCCATCGCCGAGCCATACGCCCAGGAAATACGGGTCGATGGGCAGCACCTGCTCCGTAAACTCCACAGCTACCTTGTAGCCCTTGTAGTTGGATCGAAACTTGGAGTCTCTGGCCAGATAATCTTTGATGGTAATATTCAGCACGTCGCCGTGGCGGTGGGGGCCCTCGTTACGGCTGCGCTTGAGTGAGATGATGTGACTCTCGTTCACGCGGTAATCATCGCCCTTGTTTTGGCGCACCCAGTACATATTTTCGCGGCCCCGGGCGATACTTTTCACCCGGCGCGGGGTCGAGTCGTCGCCCATCAGCAGCTCGCCGGCTTGTACGTCCTCTACGTTGCGCAACGTGCCGTCGAACATCAGCACTTTTGTACCTTTGCCCAAACATTTGCCCATGCCCGGCCGGGCCGCAATAATCACCAGGTCAGACGGTTGCCAGCCGCTTGTTACCCGGTCGAGGGCCGTAAAGCCGGAAGGCACGCCGGTGAGGCCGTCCTTCTGGTTCTTCTTTTCTTCCAGCTCTTTAATGGCCTTGCCCATCAGGCTGCGCATGTCGTCGAAGTTCTTGCGAATGTTCGATTCCGACACCTCAAACAAGGCCTGCTCGGTCTGGTCAAGCAGATTGAACACGTCGGTCGTGTCTTCGTAGGCGTCGCGTTGGATTTCGCTCGAAATGCGAATCAGCTCGCGCTTAATTGCGGCCTCGGTGATAATGCGGGCGTGAAACTCAATGTTGGCCGCCGAGTTGACTTTCAGCGTGAGGTTGGCCACGTAGAAGGGGCCGCCGCAAGCTTCCAGCTCGCCCATTTCGCGCAGCTCGTGCACCACAGTAAGCTGGTCGATGGGCTCCGACTTATCAAACAAGTTGGTGATGGCCTTGAAGATGCGGCGGTGGCCGTCTTTGTAAAAGCTCTCGGGGCGCAGGATGTCGATGACCGACGTCAGGGCATCTTTTTCCAGCATCAGAGCCCCAAGCACGGCCACTTCCAGCTCCAGGGCCTGCGGCGGCAGCTTACCAGCGGCGTTCGCCTGGAACGCTTGTCCGGCAGGTCCGCGCCCCGACCAGGCGGCTTTGGCGCGGGCGGCGGATTGCTTGACGCGGTCGTCCATCTGGTCTGACATGTGATAATGAAGCAATTGTAAATAAACGAAGAGAAATTGGCAAAAACTACGGCAGGCCCGAATAACAAAGCTAACCCCTGACGGAGGTAAATCGGCGCGCAAAACCCGTGGCGCGGGGCCGGGCGCAGCGGCCAGCCGGGCGGCTTTTGTACTTTCGGGGCTCCGGAGCCTGCCCCGCCCGCTCACTTCACCTTGCATGACCGATTCGACTTCTTCCGCTTCCGCGCCGCGTGTTCACCTCGTCGCCGTCGGCGGCAGCATCATGCACAACTTGGCGCTGGCCCTGCACCAACAAGGGGCCCGCGTGACGGGCACCGACGACGAGATTTTTGAGCCCGCCCGCGGCCGCCTCGCCGCCGCCGGCCTGCTGCCCGACCGCGACGGCTGGGACGCCGCCCGCATCACCCCGGACCTGGACGCTGTGATTGTGGGCATGCACGCCCGTCCCGACAACCCCGAGTTGCTGCGGGCCCAGGAATTGGGGCTGAAAATCTACTCCTTCCCCGAGTATATCTACGAAGCCAGCCGCGACAAGCAGCGCGTCGTTATCGGGGGCTCGCACGGCAAAACCAGCATCACGGCCTGCATCCTGCACGTGTTGCGGTTTTATAACCGCAAGTTCGACTACGCAGTGGGGGCCCAGCTAGCGGGCTTCGACCTGATGGTGCAGTTGACGGACGACGCGCCGGTCATCATCATCGAGGGCGACGAGTACCTGTCGTCACCGGTCGATAGGCGGCCCAAGTTCCATCTCTACCAGCACCACATCGGCGTGATTTCGGGCATCAGCTGGGACCACATCAACGTGTTTCCAACCGAGGAGATTTACCGCGAACAGTTCCGCATTTTCGCTAACATGACGCCCAAAGCGGGCGTGCTGATTTACGACCGCGACGACGAGCAAACCCGGCTCATCGCCTTGCCCATCAGGCCCGACGTGACCTACATCGGCTACGGGCCCCACGAGCACGTGGTGCGCGACGGCCAAACGTTTCTGACGACTAAGAAAGACGAGGAGGTGCCCATCCAGGTGTTTGGCGAGCACAACCTGCGCAACATTTCGGCGGCGCGTGAGGTGTGCAAGCAGCTGGGCATCAAGGGCCGCGACTTTTATAAGGCCGTAGCGTCGTTTCCCGGCGCGGCGCGGCGGCTGGAATTACTGGCCCACGGGGCCACGTCGGTGGTGTACAAAGATTTTGCCCACGCGCCCAGCAAACTGCGGGCCACGGCCGGGGCCCTGAAGCAGCAGTTCCCCGGGCGGCGGCTGGTGGCTTGCCTGGAGCTGCACACCTTCAGCTCGCTCAATCCGGATTTTTTACCTCAGTACGCTCACTGCTTCGATGCGCCCGACGTGGCGGTGGTCTACTTCAACCCCCACGTGCTGGAACACAAGCGCTTGCCGCCGCTACTACCCGAAGCCGTGGCGGCAGCCTTCCAGCGGCCCGATTTGCGCGTCATCACCGACAGCCACGAGCTGGCCGCGTTCCTGCACGCCCAACTGTGGGAGAACACCAACTTACTGCTGATGTCGTCGGGCACGTTCGACGGGTTGGACTTGCCCGCGCTAGCAGCGCAGGTGGCGGGGCCGGAAGCACGGTAACACAGCACATTTTTGCGCAACGCGGTCGTGTGTCGAATCTGTAGAGGGGCTTGTCTTCGGCCATGGTTTTGGAACCCGTTATCTGCCCGGTCTGCCAGCGGCCGGCAACCGTTTGTCGGCATGGCCAAGCGACCGATGGCGCCCAGCGCTGCCGTTGCACGGCCTGTCGGCGCACCTTTGCGCTACCGCCACCAAGTGCGTGAGCCAGGGGTTCGGGCAAAAATCACGGACCTGGCCTTGAATGGTAGCGGGACACGCGACACCGCGCGGGTGCTGGGCAGCGGCCCGCAAACTGTCACGGGGAAACTAAAAAAAAGAATGACGCGGTAAATCAACGCCCGGCCCATCCCCCCCCCCTTGCGCGCCCGAACCGGGCACCAACCGGCACCTATGCGCCGATGAAACGTGGTCATTGGCGCAGCGCAAGCAGACGCAGCGCTGGCCTTGGTGGGTCGAGGAGGCCACCGCGGGTCAGGCAGCGGTCCTTGTGTTTGGGCGGCGGACGCACGCCGCTTTCCGCCGCTTTCCGCCGCTTTCCGCCGCTTTCCGCCGCTTGCTGGCCGTGCTGGCGCAGGCTGGGTGGGCAGCAGAACGCTGGTTTACAGATGCCTGGAGGACCCACGCAGCCTGCTCGCCCGCTGAGCAGCGCCAAACGGGCAAAGAGCCGGTGCAACGCTTGGCGCGTAAGCACCCGGCCCTGCGCACCCGACCCAAACGGCTCACGCGCAAAACGATTTGCTTTTCCAAAAAGTAATTCTTTCCCGGTGGCCTGATTACCTTATTCACAGCGCATTTCTTCTGTTAACTATCTTCAGCCTCAACACACGACCAACTCGGTAAAGTCAAGGCCACGGCCGTCATGAGCACCCTGCAACGGGCGGGCTTCCTCTCGGGCCTAGAGCGGGCCGTCGCGGGGCTGGGGCGGGTGGAGAAAACCCTGTACCTGCTGGCCTACGTGCAGGACGAGGCCTACCGCCGGCGCACTTTGGTGCAACTCAACCGGGGCGAGGGGCGGCACGCCGTGGCCTGGGCGGTCTTCCACGGCAACAAGGAAGAACTGCGCCAGCGCTACCGCGAGGGGATGGAAAACCAGTTGGGCGCCCTGGGCTTGGTCATCAATGCCTTAGTACTGTGGAACATCCGGTATCTGCAACAGGCCCTGGAAGAGCACCAGGCCACGGAAAGAGCCCCGGAGTTGAGCGACCTGGCCCGCCTTTCGCCCTTGTTGCACGAACACGTCAATATGCTGAGCCGCTACGGCTTTACCCTGCCCGGACGCGTAGCGGCCGGCGAGTTATGGCCGCTCCGCGACCTGGCCAACTGGCAGGAACAACTGGTCGAATTTCCCTAACGTTATTTTCCGTTCCTATCTATTGTGCGACCCCAGCTACAACGTGGCCCCGAGGGATGCCCGCTCTACGCAGCAGCAAGTCGTGGACCAAGGGCCCCAGGGGAATCCCATCCCTAACCCTGTCTTGCGTGCTCCTTTGGGTGGCCAGTACGCGATACCGTCCTACGGCACCCTCATCAGCGAACACTGCTTTATTCCGACGGTGAGCGCCCTGGCCCTGACCAACCCCAACCGCGACCTGGCGGAGAACCAGAACTCCGACCCGCTGGAGAACCCCGTGACCGAACGCGTTAATGGCATCCTGAAGTCAGGAATACTTGAGTCACCAGCCGGTACGATCCCTGGACGAAACGCAGCAACACCTCGAACGGACCGTGTTTCCCTACAACTACAAACGCCCCCATCTGAGCTGCAACTACCAAAGCCCCAACGAAGCACACCGCAACTGGGGACCGTTGGAGCGGCGCTGGAAAAGCCATTATGAATCACCAGTGGG
>JANPOR010000303.1:0-4049 GCA_031428075.1 Hymenobacter sp.
ATAGCCGGACTAACGAACAAGCCCGTCTGCACCTTGCGCTGGTAGAGGCTCACCCAGTTGCGCAATGTATAGCTGTTGTGGATGTCGAGGTCGGCCATCACCTGGCTGGGCTCTTCGCCCCCAAAAACAATGCGGAACACCACCGTTTCTTTGAATTGCTCGCTGTACTGAAAGCGCTGGAGCAAGGCGCGAATGTGCTCTTCCATAAGACAGTTTTTAGGCCAAAAACTGTCAACTTATTTCAGGACAAGACAATCTTGCTCCTTTCCCTGAACCCCTGGCAGCTGCCCGGCATCAGGTGCCAGTAGGCCACTGCAGGGCCAGGGGAGTTTAAGAAACTCGTCTACGATTCCTCGTTTACGAAATGGCTCGAAGGGATGAGTTTTGTAAACTCTGTGCCCTCCAATATTCGCTCGACTGTTAGAGTCCTACGCGCTGCTGGCGCTCCGGATGGCCGAGTTGTGGCGCACCTGCTTGTACTCGTTCAGGCCGGCATCGGTGTCGCGCAGGTTCACTTGCAGCTGACGCTGCCAGTTTTTCACATCGGCCAGTTGGCTGGCCATGTCCTTATTTGCATCGAGCAGCTGGGCCATAAATGCCAAGTCGTTGGCTTACTTTAGCTCGTTCAGAAACCCGCGTTGCTCGTCGCGGAGCCGGTCGCGGCCGGCTTCGACACCGATGATGTCGAGTACCCCTCGCCTACCCTGGGGGGTTGGGCCTTCCTGACGGGTGACGCGCCAGCGAGCCTTGGCGACGTCGTAGGTGCCAGTGGTGTCTGGCGCCAGACGGTGTAGCCGTGGTGGGTGAGAGCTGGGAGGCCAGACTGTTCCCATTGCGGCGCATGGCATGAGCTTACTGAAGAGGGCTTCACCCGGTGTTCATGCCCGTGCCGGTAGGTTTGAAAGTAGTGTTTCCACTGCTCTGCTTGCCGGGGCTTATTCCTTTTTTCGTATGCGTTCCGTCCTGTTTGCTCTTTTATTGGCCGCGCCCTTGATGGGACGCGCCCAACAAGCCACGATGCCGGCCCAAACGGCACCCGCCCCGGCTACCCATGCCGCGCCACCCGCAGTGCCGAAGAAGCCCAGAGTGGCCGTGCCTTACAAAGCCGGGGCGCCGGGGCAGCGGGCGGAAAAGATGAGCCAGCAGCTGGGCAAAGAGCTGGGGCTGGACGCAGCCACGGTGGCGAAGGTGCAAGCGGCGGCCCTGGTGCGGGCGCAGAAGATTGACGCCATCCAGACAAGCACTGACTCGAACAAGGCTAAAAACACGGCGCTACAAGCCAACGCGCAGGAATTCAAGGCGGCGCTAAAGGGCATTTTGACCCCGGAGCAGTTCGCTAAGTATTCGGCCCACGGGGCCAAGACGACCAGGCAGTAGCCCCGATACTGCCGCGGTGATGGAAGCAGCGCCCTGACCGGGGCCCACTGCGGGGCTGCCGGAGCCGACCTACAACCGCTTTTTTGCTTCATCTATGGTCACGGACCACCAATTACTGACGGACACGTTTGAGCACCGCATCCACGAACACTTAAAGGTCGGGGAAGTACGCGAGGCCCGCGACTTGCTGGTGATACGGCCGGCAGCCGACCGGGCCGACATCCTGGCCGAGCTACCGGTGCGGGAGATGGTGGGGCTATTTCGGAGCCTGCCCGTTCCGGTGGCGACGGAGACGTTTGTGTACGCAGACGCCAGCGTGCAGCACCAGTTACTAGTCGGCCTCGGAGAGACGAGGCTGACCGAGCTGCTGGCGGGCTTGGCGCCCGACGACCGCACGACCATGCTGGCCCGGCTGCCGGCGGCCACGGTGCAGCAACTGCTGTGCTTGCTGCCGGAGGCGGAGAAAGACCAGGCGGTGCAGCTGCTGGGCTACCCAGCTAAGAGTGTGGGGCGGCTGATGAGCACGCACTACATCGCCGTGCAAGCCGAGCAGACCGTAGCCGAGGTATTGGAGGACGTGCGCCGGCACCGCCACGGGGCAGACACGCTGGACATGCTCTACGTGACCGACGCTGGGGGCCAGCTGGTAGACGACATCCGGCTGGGCGAGTTTCTGCTGGTGGGGCAAGAGGCGCGGGTTAGCGAGCTAATGGATAACCGGTTCATTGCCCTGAAAGTAAACCAGTCGCAGGAGGACGCGGTGCGCACCTTTCGGCGGCACGCGCGGGTGGCGCTGCCGGTAGTGAACGACGACGGGCTGCTACTGGGCGTGGTGAGTTACGACGACATCCTCGACGTGGCCGCCCGCGAACAAACCGAAGACATTCAGAAAATGGGCGGCTCGGAGGCGCTGGAGGAGCCCTACATGCAGATTTCGCTAGCCAAGATGGTGCAGAAGCGGGCCGGCTGGCTCGTCATCCTGTTTTTGGGCGAGATGTTTACTGCTACGGCTATGGGCTTTTTCGAGGGCGAGATTGAAAAGGCCGTGGTGCTGGCCCTGTTCGTGCCGCTGATTATCAGCACCGGCGGCAACGCAGGCTCGCAGGCCACCTCGCTCATCATTCGAGCGTTGAGCCTGGGAGAGGTGACGGTGGGCATCTGGTGGCGAGTGATGCGGCGCGAGGTTTTGTCGGGGCTGGCGCTGGGCGTGATTCTGGGCTCGGTAGGCTTTGTCCGCATTGCGGTATGGCAGGTGGCGCACTTCAGGGATTACGGGCCGCACTGGGTTTTGATTGGGCTGACGGTGGGGTTGTCGCTAATTGGCATCGTGCTGTGGGGCTCGCTTGCCGGCTCGATGCTGCCGCTCATCCTGCGGCGCTTAGGATTCGACCCGGCCACTTCGTCGGCGCCGTTCGTGGCTACGCTGGTGGACGTGACGGGGTTAATCATTTACTTCTCGGTGGCCTATGCGCTGCTGCACGGCACCTTACTCTAGGGCCTGTTCTCAATTTAGCCAGAAGATAATGGCGCGTAGTTGGACGAGAGCGGCGTAAGCATCGGCGGGTTTATCGTAGCGGGTGGCAACGCGCCGGAACTGCTTGAGGCGGTTGATGAGCCGCCCGACCGGGTTGCGGTAGCGGTAGATGAGTGGGTCCAGGTGGGGCGGCTGCCGGCTGTTGGGGCGGGATGGAATCACTGCTACCACGCCATTTTCGGCGATTTGGGCACGGATAGCGTCGGAACCATGACCGTATCGGCCAGCACCTGCCGGGCCGGGGCCAGCCGCGGGGCGGGCAAGTCGCCGGCCTGCGGGGCGTCGCCGGCCTGCCCCGCCGTCAGGACAAAGGCCAACAGGCCGCCGGCCCCGTCACCGGCCACGTACAGCTTAGTGGGAAAGCCACCGCGGCTACGCCCGAGCGACCCGCCCAGCGCACGGCTTCCGCAGAGCCCCGGTTGTCTTTGGCCGCCATCCCGCGCCGGCCCACCCGGCAGGGCAGCAACGACGCAAGCAGCGCCCAATGACGATCGGTGAGCAACGTGTGGTCAGCAGGCATCTTGAAAACAAGCCTTCCACGTGGTTTTAGTGCTCAGCATTTTTGAAAACACGCCCTAGGATAAAGTCCTTGATGCTGTCGTGGGGGTGGGTATTCGTGAACACGTCAGCCACCTCGATGATGTCGGCGTCGTCGGGGCGGTTAGGGACACGGACGCTATCGCAGAAGGCCTCAACGATGGCGGCCAGCAGCTTGGGGGTGGTTTTCTCGGCCAGGGCCTGCTTGACCTGGAAGAGCTCGGGGGCGGCCAGGGCCTGGGCCTTAGCGAGGCCCATGGGCATTTCGGCCAGAAGCATTCGAGCCTTTTCGCTGCTGCCGGCGACCACTTGGCTAAGCGTAGCGTCCGTAGCATATTCATCAACTGCCGCTCTAAACTCGGCCAGGGTGAGGGGGCTGGCCCTTTTTACTGCCGTTGCGACGAATCGCCGCACTGCCGCATTTGGCGCAAAAATGTCCCATATAAATTATTCGCTTTTACACGCCAGTCACCCCTTCATAGACCACCTGAGTTCGATATCCGAGTTTTCGACGGCGTTGCGGTGATGGTCGACCATGAGTTGCGCGAAGTCAAAATCGGTGTTGCCGATCAGCGGACGTAAGTCGTTGGCCTGGCTCGTG
>JANPOR010000304.1:0-6368 GCA_031428075.1 Hymenobacter sp.
GGCTAATACGCTCATCATTCACAACGACAAAATCGTGGTGGACGAGCCGAGCATCATTGCTAAAGACCGCACCACTAATAAAATTATCGCCGTGGGCCGTCAAGCCCAGCAGATGCACGAAAAAACCCACGATAATATCAAAACCATCCGCCCGCTCAAAGACGGCGTGATTGCCGACTTCCACGCGGCAGAGGAAATGATCAAGGGGCTGATCAAAATGATTGATACCCGCAAGCGGTTGTTTCAGCCCTCGCATCGCATGGTTATTTGCATCCCGTCGGGCATTACAGAAGTGGAAAAGCGAGCCGTGCGCGACTCCGCTGAGCACGCCGGCGCCAAGGAAGTATGGATGATTCAGGAACCCATGGCCGCCGCCATCGGCATCGGCATCGACGTGCAGCAGCCGGTGGGCTCGATGATCATTGACATTGGGGGCGGCACCACCGAGATTGCCGTGATTGCCCTTTCGGGCATCGTGTGCGATCAAAGCATCAAAACTGCCGGCGACGTTTTTAACCAAGACATCCTCGACTACATGCGCCGCCAGCACAACCTGCTCATTGGCGAACGCTCGGCCGAGCGCATCAAAATAGAGGTGGGGGCCGCCCTCACCGAGCTGGACGTGCCGCCGCCCGACCACGAGGTGCGCGGCCGCGACCTGATGACGGGTATCCCGAAGGTGATCAAGGTGACGTTCTCGGAGATTGCCATCGCCCTTGACAAATCGGTGGCTAAAATTGAAGAAGCCGTGCTGAAGGCCCTGGAAATTTCGCCGCCCGAGCTGTCGGCCGACATTTACGAGAATGGCATCCACCTCACCGGCGGTGGGGCCCTGCTGCGCGGGCTCGACAAGCGCTTGGCCGCTAAAACCAAGCTTCCCATTCACATCGCCGAAGACCCGTTGCGTGCCGTGGTGCTCGGCACTGGTAAGGCCATCAAAGACATCCAAGCCTATCGGGGCGTGTTGATGACGTAATCTCTTGCCATTTGGTAGCTGGTATTTAACAGGTTTCATTTATGGGATTGGCATTTAACGCGCTTTCATTGCTCAAATGTTGGTCAATCAAAGATTGCCGGCTGTTAAATGTTGATTGAATCGAATGTTAACTGCTAAATGAAAAACCTGCTGCTATTCCTGGTGCGGTTTCAGGGACTGCTGGCGTTTGGTGTACTGGAAGTTTTTAGCTTGTATTTATTTGTGACAAGCAGCTCATACCAACGGGCCGCATTTTTTAATTCGGCCAACACGTACGCGGGTGCCATGCTGGCTCGCCGTGCCCAAGTGCTCGACTATTTCCACTTGGGGGCTCTGAACCAGCAGCTAATGGCCGAAAACGCCCGCTTGCGCCAGCAGCTTTATCCTCCCGACCGAAGCCGACGCGAAGCCGACTCGTTGGCCGTGCCCTCGACCCCCGGCGATTCGCTGCACCGCGTGCGTTACCAGCGCCCGGCCCGTCGGCCCGACACCCTACTGCTGGCCCAGCGTCGCCTGGCCGCGCACGACCCCGACTACCCGCTCATTCCGGCGCGGGTGATTAACAACTCGTTGCGCAACGTCGATAACTACATCACCCTGAACGTGGGCTTGGTCGATGGCGTGCATCCGGGCTTGGGGGTGCTGGCCGCTACCGGCGTGGTGGGCCGCATCAAGGCTGCCACCGCCCACTACGCTACCGCCACTAGTCTGCTGCATTCCAAAACCAGCGTCTCGGCCAAAATCAAGCGCGACGGTACGTTCGGCAGTGTTCGCTGGCCCGGTGACGACCCCACGCAGGCGCTGCTCGACGACGTGCCGCGCCAGAATAAACTACTGGTGGGCGACACCGTGGTAACGTCGGGCTACAATGCTATTTTCCCGGAGGGCGTGTTGGTTGGCACCGTGTCGTCGTTTGTGAAAGAACCAGACAAGAATTTCTGGACCGTGCACCTGCGGTTGGGGGTCGATTTCAGTAACTTGACTTACGTGTACGTGGTGACAAGCCGCACGCGCTCCGAGCGCGACACCGTGGAGGCCCATGCCCTGCCGCCGGTCGGAAGGGGGGGGCGGCGGTGAGGGCCCTGGGCTTGTTGCTGGGGCAGGCGATGCGCTACCTCCTCTACGCGCTAGTGCACGTGTTTATTGTGAGCCGACTGGTTCTGTTCGACGCAGGCTGGTGTTTCTTTTATCTAGGATTTTTGCTGTTTCTGCCCATCGGCATGCCTGTGGTACTACAGTTGCTATTGGCCTTCGGCATGGGCTTGACGATGGATATTTTTTACGATACCGGGGGCCTGCACGCGGCGGCGGCGGTGCTGCTGGCCTTCGTGCGGCCGGCGGTGCTGCGCCTGCTGCGTCCCCGCGACGGCTATGACGCGGCCGACGCCGTGAACGTTCATTACATGGGCCTCGCGTGGTTTTTAACTTATTCAGGATTGCTGGTGCTGGTGCACCACCTGGCATTTTTCTTGTTGGAGTTGGGCAGCTTCCGGCATTTCGGGTTCACGCTGGAGAAGGTGGGCGTCAGCTGGCTGTTCACGGGCGCGGCGATGCTGATCGTGCAGCTATTGTTTTTTCCGGTGCGTCGCCGGCGGCAATAAGCCCCGGGGCCCTTGGGTCCCTGCTTCGGTCGTAACTTTATATTATGCAATACCTGGAGGGACGGCGCTACGTGGTGCAAGGCATTTTTTTGCTGGTGGGATTGGTGTTTGCCACGCGGCTGTTTTTTATGCAGGTGCTCGACGGCACTTACAAGTTGGCGGCCGACAAAAACACCTTGCAACGCTTGGTGCAAGTACCATATAGGGGGCAGGTGTACGACCGCAAAAACCAGTTGCTTGTTACCAACACGCCGGTGTACGACCTGCTGGTGGTTCCCCGCGAGGTAAAGCAGCTCGACTCGGCCCATTTCTGCCAACTGCTGCAAATGCCCCTAGAGGAGCTGCGCACCGGCCTGCAGGCGGCCCGCAAGTACTCGCGCACTAAGCCCTCGCCGTTGGTGCAAAACCTGAGCCCACCCGAACTGGCCGCCATCCTGGACAACCTGATTGACTTCCCCGGCTTCCGCATCCAGGTGCGCATGGCGCGGGCCTACCGCACGCCTAACCTAGCCCATGCTTTGGGCTATGTGGGTTCAATTACGCCGAAACTGCTGGAGTTACCCAAGTACGCTCATTACGTGCCGGGCGAAAACGTCGGTATCGCGGGCCTGGAGTCGTACTACGAGCCCACGCTGATGGGCCGCCGCGGCGTTCAGTACAAAATGGTGAATGTGCGCGGCGTCGAAAAGGGCGCGTTCCGGGACGGCAAGTTCGACACGCTCTCGGTCGCCGGACAGGATCTGCACCTGAGCATCGACGCCGAATTGCAGGCCTACGGCGAAGAACTGCTGGCCGGACGGCGGGGTTCCATCGTGGCCATCGACCCCAAAACGGGCGAGATTCTGGCTTTTGTATCGGCCCCGCACTACGCGCCCGAAACCCTTGCTGGCAAGGGGATGGGCAACCGCTATATGGAGCTGCTACGCAATCCCGACCGGCCCCTGTTCGACCGGCCGCTGATGGCGACCTATCCGCCTGGCTCGGTGTTCAAGCTGGTGAACGAACTGGTGGCGTTGCAATTGGGTGTTGTTACGCCCAGTACCGGCTTCGAGTGCAACCAGAAGCTGGTGCACTGCACCCACCAGCACGAGTATCCGGCCAATGTGAGCATTGCCATCAAAAACAGCTGCAACCCCTACTTTTACCAAGTGATGCGGGCGGCAGTGGTGCGCGGGCAGTCGCGCAATAAGTTTGAGGACGCCCGCCTGGGCCTGGCGCAGTGGCAGAAAATAGTGAAGTCGTTCGGCCTCGGCGAAAAGCTGGGCGTGGACATGAGCCAGGAAAAGCGCGGCTTCATTCCTTCGGCTGAGTTCTATGACAAGCTGCGCGGCTACCATCACTGGAATTTTAAAACCGTGTATTCGCTGGCCATCGGGCAGGGCGAGATCGGCATCACCGGCCTGCAAATGGCCAACGTACTGGCCACTATCGCCAACCATGGCTACTATTACACGCCGCATTTTGTGAAAGGCATCGGTAACAGTGGGCCCCTGCCCCAGTACCGCGAGCGGCACTACACCGCCGTTGATACAGCCCTTTTCAAATATGTCATCCCCGGTATGCAGGAAGTGGTGGACGGCCGTGGCGGCACCGGTAGCCTGGCTTCGCTGCGCGAATTTGGCATCTCAGTAGCCGGTAAAACCGGCACCGTGCAAAATCCTCACGGCTACGACCACGCCACCTTTGCCGCCTTCGCCCCGGCCAACGATCCCAAAATCGCTATTGCCGTGTTTATCGAAAATAGTGGTTTTGGGGGCACCAGCGCTGCTCCTACTGCCGGCCTGATGATTGAAAAATACCTGCGCGGCCACGTGGCTCCCTACCGAAAGCGCATGGAGGACTGGATTAAGTACGGGAATTTTACGGCGCATCTGCACTAGCCGCGCGGCTTCCAAAGCACCTGACAAAAAAGGCCGCTCGGTAAGAACGGCCTTTTTTGTCAGGTGCTTTGCTTTGGCTACAAAATCCCGCTCAAAAAGCCTGGCACAATGCCCAAAGCAATAGTGAGCAGGGCTAGCAAGCCCAAGGTGAAGGTTTGCAGCCCATCCACGGGTACGGCGTCGGCCGCGTTGTCGTCGGCCGGGCGCAGGTACATGGCGATGATGGGGCGCAAGTAATAGTAAATGCCCACCATGCTCATCACGACGGCGAATACCACGAGGCCAATATGGCCTTGACTCATGGCGGCGGTCAGGAGGAAAAATTTGCCGAAGAAACCACCCGTGAGCGGAATACCGGCCAGCGAGAGCATGGCTACCGTCATCACAAAAGCCAGTAGCGGGTTGGTGCGGCCCAAACCGTCGAGGGCGGAGTAGTCGTCGCGTCGGCGGTGGTCGGCCACCAGCTTCAGCACGCCAAAGGCAGCGACGGTGGCCACCGAATAAGCCAGCGAGTAAAAGAAGATACCGCTGGCGGCCGGGCCCGTGAGGCGGCCGTTGCCGGCCACGAGGCCGATGAGCAGGTAGCCGGCATGGCTCACGCTGGAGTAAGCCAACATGCGCTTGGGGGTGGTCTGGACGGCGGCCCCCACGTTGCCGAGCAGTAGCGTGAGGGCGCACATAGCTTGGATGGTGGGGGCCCAAAAGCCCTGGGCCGCCGGCAAGGCTACGGCCAGCAGTTTGAGGAAAGCCGCGAAGCCAGCCGTTTTCACGACCGTGCTCATGAAAGCGGTGAAGAACGTAGGCGTGCCCTCGTACACGTCGGGCGTCCAAAAATGAAACGGCGCAGCCGACACTTTAAAACCGATGCCGATGATCATCAGCAGGATGCCGATGTAGAGCATGGGTTGCAGGCTGGCATTGGCGGGCGCAGCCACGGCGGCGGCAATTTGCGAGAGGACAAACGTGCCGGTGGCCCCGTAGAGTAGGGCGATGCCGAAAAGCAGTATGCCGGTGGCAAAGGCCCCCATCAGGAAATACTTCAGAGCGGCCTCGTTCGAGCGGGAGTCGCGCTTGCTGGCGCCGGCCAGCACGTACATGCTGATGCTCAAAATTTCAATGCCCACGAACAGCATCAGCAGGTGGTCGTAGCCGATCATCATAATGGCCCCGACGAGCGAAAACAGTAACAGCGCGTAGTACTCGGCTAAGTTGGGCTCGCCGGCCACCACGTAGCTGCGCGAGAAAGGCAGCAGCAGCAGTGCTGTGAGCACCACGATGCCCGTGAAGGCCACCGTGTAGTTGTCCACCGTCAGCATCTGGTTGAAGAACGACTGCGGGGCGTGGTTCCAGTCGGTCAGGTTGACGCCGAACACGACCACCAACACCAATAAGGCGCCGGGCAGCAGCACCTTGTTCGAGCGCAAGAAGCCCAGAAACAGCTGAACGATGCCAAAGACGGAAAGGAGAACGATGGAAATCATGGGTAAACGTCAAGAGGAAACGTCAGGTAGAGGCCGTGAAGCATTTCTACCGCTGACTAATCGATAACTGCTCCCGCAGGTACATTTCGTAGTACTCGGAATAAAGACTTCTGCCTTTACCCAATGCACCAATAAACGCTAGATTTTAAAAGTATAAAATAAGAATTCGACTAACTCTAAGTAGCAACCCAGAGGTGATTAGCTTTATTTATTCAATATCACTCACCGGGCAAATAATTATTTGAACAACTAAAGTGTGTTGTGCACTTGAAGGTAAAAAAGCGGTATTGGTAACTCTACTAACGCTAAAAGAAGCTACCAGTGATGCTTTCGCTAATGTGTTGAAATGTTGAGTTATTCCATAACCGCGAAAAAAAGCGAAGAATGTGCCTTCTATGGCTAGAAAGTTTGTATTACGATCTAGTAATCG
>JANPOR010000305.1:0-4593 GCA_031428075.1 Hymenobacter sp.
AAGAGGGCCAGCAGGCGTTGGTTGCGCAGCGCGTCGGACATGCGTGGGCCGCTCAATATTTATAAGACTATTGAGAAGAAAAGTCCCGGCACCTACAACACGCTGGTAATGGGACCATTTGGCCACGGCCGCTGGTCGCGCGAAACGGGGCAGACGCTGCACAGCAATGTGTATTTCGGCGACAGCATTGCCACGTTTTATCAGAAAAACATCGAAGCCAAGTTCTTCGAGCACTTCCTGAAAGGCTCGGGCGATAAGAATTCGGGCCTGCCCGAAGCCTACCTATACAACACGGGCAAGAAACAGTGGGAAACCTTCGCGCAGTGGCCCGCCGCGGCCGCCACCCACCAGAAGCTGTACCTGAGCGCCAGCGGCAAGCTGGAGCAGCAGCCCACTGCCACGCCCGGGGCCCTGAGCTTCGTGAGCGACCCGCTGAAACCGGTGCCCTACACCGAAGACCTGACGACGACCATGGGCTTCACTCCCTACAACTACATGAGCGAGGACCAGCGCTTCGCCGGCCGCCGCCCCGACGTGCTGGTGTACCAAACCGACGTACTGGCCGACGACGTAACGCTGGGCGGCGAAATCATGGCCAACCTCAAAGTGGCCACCACTGGCACCGACGCCGATTGGGTAGTGAAGCTCATCGACGTGTACCCGCCCGACGAAGCCAATAACGCCTACATGCCCAACAAGAACATCATGCTCAGCAACTACTGGCAGATGGTGCGCTCCGAAGCCATGCCCGCCCGCTTCCGCAACAGCTTTGAGAAGCCCGAGGCGATGGTGGCCAACCAGAAAACGGACGTGAATTTCCACGTGCAAGACGTGCTGCACACCTTCAAAAAGGGCCACCGCATCATGGTGCAGGTGCAGAGCACGTGGTTTCCGTTCATTGCCCGCAACCCGCAGACCTTCGTGCTCAACCCGTACAAAGCCAACGACAGCGACTACGTGAAAGCCACGCACAGCGTGTTTGGCGACAGTTTCCTAGACGTGGAAGTGCTGCCGGCCGCCCAATAAGTCGCTAGTTTTAACGCATAAAAAAGGCCGCTCAACTTGGTTGAGCGGCCTTTTGCGTGTGTGCCAGGGCCCTACTACACAAACAGTGAGCTAATGCTCTCGTGCGTCACCACGTTGCGGATGGCGTGGGCGAATAGGTCGGCTACCGAAATCACCCGGATTTTCGCGTTTTGCTGCTGCAAGGGAATCGTGTCGGTCACCACCAGTTCGGTGAGGGCGCTGGCGCGGATGCGGTCGTGGGCCGGGCCGCTGAGCAGCGGGTGCGTCACGACGGCCCGCACCGAGAGGGCCCCGCGCTCCATCAGCAGGTCGGCGGCTTTGCAGATGGTGCCGGCCGTGTCCACCATATCGTCGACGAGCACCACGTTCATACCCGTCACGTCGCCGATGACCTGCATTGAGGCAATCTCATTGGCCCGCAGGCGCGTTTTATCGCACACCACAATCTCGGCCCCGAATTTCTTGGCGAAGGCCCGCGTACGCACTACGCCACCCACGTCGGGCGAGGCGAAGATGAGGTTCTCCAGATTCAGCGACTTGATGTAAGGGGCCGTCACGGTGGCTCCGTCGAGGTGGTCAACCGGGATGTCGAAGAAGCCTTGAATCTGGCCCGCATGCAACTCGCAGGCCATCAGGCGGTCGGTGCCCACACTCTGGATGATGTTGGCCACCACCTTGGCCCCGATGCTGACGCGGGGCTTGTCCTTGCGGTCTTGCCGGGCGTAGCCCATGTAGGGCATCACGAGGTTGACCTTATGGGCCGAAGCACGCTTGGCCGCGTCCACCATCAGCATCAGTTCCATCAGGTTTTCGGCCGGCGGGTAAGTGCTTTGAATGAGAAACACCTCACAACCCCGCACGCTCTCGTTGAAGCTGGGGCCCAACTCAGTGTCGGCGAAGCGTTGGAGGGTCAGGTCGCCCAAGGGCTGGCCGTAGGCGGCGGCGATGCGCCCGGCCAGCTCGAGCGAGGCACTGCCGGCGAAAATTCTTACTTGCTTCATGATGCGGTGAACAACTGATAATGTAGGAGTAAGCAAGCAGCGGCCCCCATTGAGGGGCGGGACACAAGGGCAAAGGGTAAAAAGTGAAAGGCGCTGACATCTCGGGGAAGAGAAGCCAGCGCCTTTCGCTTGTGTTGCGTGGGCTTTATCGTTGTCCGACCAGGGCTCGAACCTGGACTTTCTTGAATCAAAATCAAGCGTGTTGCCGGTTACACCATCGGACAATTTTCCCAGGCAGCCCAGGCCGTTCGGGACTGTAAATGTACGACCCGTTTGCTTGCAGGCAAGTTTCAGCAGAAAAAAATCTTGTCCCAGTTCAGGCCTTGGCGGGGCGAAAGGATGCCAGCCGGCGCCTACGGGCTGATTTTTAGTTAGCCGGCAGCTAGCTCAGCCCCAGGCAGGGGCCCCGAAGGGGACCGGACAAGGGTTGGAAAAGCGCCGCCGCTGGCGTAATTTTGCGGCCTGAAATTCCGCAACTTCTTCTTTACTAGAAAAAACGCAATGGCGAATACCGGCAAAATCACCCAGGTTATCGGACCCGTCGTGGACGTGAGCTTCGCTGGGGAAGGCACCAAGCTTCCCAATATCTTCGATGCGATGGAGGTGACGAAAGACAATGGCCAGGTAGTGCTACTCGAATGCCAGCAGCACCTGGGCGAAGACCGGGTCCGCACCATTGCCATGGACTCGACCGAGGGCCTGGCCCGCGGGACGGAGGTGCGCGACCTGGGGGCCCCGCTCTCAATGCCCACCGGCGACGGCGTGAAAGGCCGCCTCTTCAACGTAATTGGGCAGGCTATCGACGGTATTCCGCAGCCTAAGAGCGACGGCCCGCTGCCCATCCACCGCGCCGCGCCGGCGTTTGAGGATTTGGCTACCAGCTCGGAGGTGTTTTTCACGGGTATTAAGGTAATTGACCTGCTGGCTCCCTACGTGAAGGGCGGCAAGATTGGCTTGTTCGGCGGGGCCGGCGTGGGCAAAACCGTGCTGATTCAGGAGTTGATCAACAACATTGCCAAGGCCTACTCGGGCTTGTCGGTGTTTGCGGGTGTGGGCGAGCGCACCCGCGAGGGCAACGATTTGCTGCGCGAGTTCATCGAGTCGGACATCATCCGCTACGGCGCCGAGTTCAAGCACTCGATGGAGCAGGGCGGCTGGGACCTGAGTAAGGTGGACATGGCAGAGATGGAAAAATCGCAGGCTACGCTGGTGTTCGGCCAGATGAACGAGCCCCCCGGAGCCCGCGCCCGCGTGGCTTTGTCAGGTTTGACCATTGCTGAAAGCTTCCGCGACGGCGACGGCACCGGCGCTGGCCGCGACATCCTGTTCTTTATCGATAACATCTTCCGCTTCACGCAGGCAGGCTCGGAAGTGTCGGCGCTGCTGGGCCGGATGCCGTCGGCTGTGGGCTACCAGCCCACGCTGGCCACCGAGATGGGTGCCATGCAGGAGCGCATCACCTCCACCAAGCGCGGCTCTATCACCTCGGTACAGGCCGTGTACGTGCCGGCCGATGACTTGACTGACCCGGCCCCGGCCAACACTTTCGCCCACTTGGACGCCACGACGGTACTCAGCCGCAAGATTGCCGAGCTGGGCATCTACCCGGCCGTGGACCCGCTGGACTCGACCTCGCGCATCCTCTCGGCCGATATCCTCGGCGACGAGCACTACAACACGTCCCAGCGTGTGAAGGAAATCCTCCAGCGTTACAAGGAATTGCAGGATATTATCGCCATTCTGGGCATGGACGAGTTGAGCGAGGAGGACAAGCAGACCGTGAACCGCGCCCGCCGCGTGCAGCGCTTCCTGTCGCAGCCCTTCTTCGTGGCCGAACAGTTCACGGGCCTGCCCGGCGTACTGGTCGATATTAAGGACACCATCAGGGGCTTCAATGAAATCATCGACGGCAAGTACGACCACCTGCCCGAGGCCGCCTTTAACTTGGTAGGCACCATCGAGGATGCTGTGGTGAAGGGCGAAAAACTCATTGCTGAAGCGAAGTAGTTCTTGGATATGAAAAATGCGCTGAGGGAAATGCGAAAAAATATCCGTTCGTACTACCTCATCAGCATGTTCCCGTATCCCACCACAATTTCATATTTTAGGAAATGCATCTAGAAATCATCACCCCTGACCGCAAGGTGTTTGCCGGCGATGTGATATCGGCCCGATTCCCGGGAGCCGACGGCTCTTTTGAAGTGCTGAACAACCATGCTCCGCTGATTGCTGCCCTTCGTGCCGGCGACGTTACGTTGACCGGCCCGGCCGGTCGCGATACGTTTCGCATTGAAGGTGGCGTGGTGGAGGTGTTGCGCAACAACGTGATTGTGCTGGCCGAAGGCGCTAGCGCTTAGTCAGGGGATTTAGCTACCCTAATTTTCTGGTAATGACGGTCAAGTTTGATGCGAGCTTTGGTCAGGGTAAACTGCCACTGTACCGTGGCGTGGGCGGCGTTGCGCTGGGCCACACAGGCGGTAACGTGGGCGGTGAGTTCTTCCAGGGTCGGGATGCGCTGGTGCAGACACTGGCGGGCGATGGCCGAGAGTTCGAGTTCGACCATGTT
>JANPOR010000306.1:0-5516 GCA_031428075.1 Hymenobacter sp.
GGCCAAAGCTGCCAAAGCTGCCGCCGCAAAGACCGCTGCGAAAGCCGCTGCCACTAAGTCCGTCGCTGCGCCGGCTCCGGCCCCCGTGGTGCCCCTTACCCAAGCCGAGGCTAGTGCTGGCGTCAAAGATGCCCTCACTAAAAGCGTGACCAAGGCCGTGGAATTTGCCTCCGAACCGGACGGCTTCAACACGAACGACGACATCCACATCCCGTTCCCGGAAGACATGCTGTTGCTGAAAAGCACTTTGGGTAGCTTACCGGGCATGAGCACGGTGATTTCGACGTTTGAAACCCAGCTCAACCGCGCTGCCGAGGCTGCCGCGCCCAAGGCCAAGGACATTTTTCTCAGCGCTCTGTCCCACATCAGCCTGACCGACGCGCTGGGCTTGGTGACGAGCGGCTCGACGGACGCGGCCACGCAGTTCCTGCGCAAATCGACCGAGCAGCAGCTCGTATCGGCATTTAAGCCCGACATCAGCACCGCCATTGGCCAAGTGGGAGCCGAGGCCGCCTACACCAAAATGACGACCCAGTACAACCGCATCCCATTGATGACGCCGGTGAAAACCGACTTGGCCGCCTATACCACCCAAAAAGCTGTCGACGGCATTTTCATCCTTATGGCTCAGGAGGAAGCCAAAATTCGTAAAAACCCTGCCGCCCGCACCACTGATGTGCTCAAGCGGGTGTTCGGTGCGAAGTAGCGCAGTTTTCGAATAAAAAATCCCGGTTGCATTTTGCGCAGCCGGGATTTTTTTTGCTCTATATCGGCGCCCGCGTGGGCTAAAAATCGTCGTTTTCGAAGCTGCTGCCCCCGCGGCTACGGGAACTGCCGAAGCTGTCGTCTTCGTCATCGTCGTCGCCGAAATCGTCGTCTTCGCCGAGCGCGGCGAAGCTGCCGCGCTCGGCGCTATCGGCGTTGTCGGCGTTTTCCGCGGCTACGTGCTCGGCTTCGGTCATGCCGGCCAAGTCAAGGGCTTCGTCGTGGCTGGACCCGGTATCGCGCCACATCAGGTAATCGGCGTACTTGGCCGAGAGTTGGTCCTCGGGGTTGCCCAGGGCCTTAGCCCCGCCTTGGGCGGCGTAAGAGTCAAGGGTGTCGTCGTCGTTGAGCAAGTCGTCGTCCAGGTCGTCGTGGTCAATCATGGCCGGGGCGTGTAATTAAGGAGGTGAGAAATAAAGGCGGAATGGGCGGCGAAGATACGCGCCGCGGCAAAACAGAGTTCCCGCTGAAAGATGGTCGGAGCCATAAGTGCTGAATTCACAGCAAATAACGAATTTAGCGGGGCCCTTACAAGGGAGGACCAGCAGGCAATAAGTAATTCCTGCTTCAAGTAATGCCGTGCTTGCCAGTTACCGCAACCGTTCCGGCTGGAAGTCTGTCACCAGCAGTTCTTCATCGCAAAAACGATATTCGGCGGGCATGTTAGAGCTGAGTAGCACGGTGCGGCCAGCGCGAGTGGCGCGCACGTGTTCCTGGAACCAAGCCGCGCCGGTGGCGTCGAGGTTGGTCGTGGGCTCGTCGAGCAGCAGCAGAGGAGCGTCGGCGTAGAGGGCCAAGCCCAACTTGAGGCGCTGTTTCATGCCCGATGAAAACTCGCGCACCAGCCGCTGGCGGGCCCCTTCGAGGTACATGATGCCCACCAGATCATCAACGGAAACCCCCGGCCGCAAGGACTTGAATTGGGTATGAAAGCGCAACAACTCCGTCAGCGTCAGTTCTTCGAGCAAGTCGAGGTAAGGGGCAGCGTACGCGAGGTGGCGGGGCAGCTCCTCCACGGGTACGGGCTTGCCGGATCGGGCATAGGCCAAGCTGCCTTCGGTGGGCAGCAGTTGGCCCGATAAAGTATTGAGCAGCGTGCTTTTACCCGCGCCGTTGGGGCCCAGCACGGCCGTGGCGCTACCGGCCCGGAAGGTGCGGGTTAGGCCCCGGAAAATCCAATCGCGCTGGTACCGCTTGCCCAGGCCGGCGGTTATCAGCTCAATCGGCACCCTCGTCCAGACCCTTCTTGCCGGGGCCCTTGATAATGCCCCGGCTGGCGGCCCGCACAAACTCCACGGCCAGAGTCCGCTCGGGTGAGGTCGGCACCTCGGCTTCGATGCGCGCCAGGGCCTCTTGGGTGTTGAGCCCGCCTAGGAATAGAATGCGGTACAAGTCTTGGATCTCCAGTACCTGCGGCTCGGAGTAGCCGCGGCGGCGCAGGCCCACGGCGTTCACTCCGGCGTAAGTGAGGGGCTCGCGGGCCGCCTTCACGAAAGGCGGCACGTCCTTGCGCACCAGCGAACCGCCGCCGACGAAAGCGTGGGCCCCAATGTTGACGAACTGGTGGATGGCTGAGGTGCCGCCCAGGATTGCCCAATCGCCCACCTGCACGTGCCCGGCAATCTGCACGGCGTTGGAAATCACGCAGTGGTCGCCCACCACACAGTCGTGGGCCACATGCACGTAGGCTTGCAGCAGGCAGTGGGCCCCCACCACGGTGCGGCCCTGGTCCACGGTGCCACGGTTCACGGTCACGCATTCGCGCAGCACGGTGTAGTCGCCCACGTGGGCCGTGGTGTGCTCCCCGGCAAATTTAAGGTCCTGCGGGATGGCGGATACCACGGCTCCCGGAAAAATCTGGCAGTGCGCCCCGATCCGGGCCCCGTCCATGATGGTCACGTTGGGCCCTATCCACGTCCCTTCGCCAATTTCCACGTCCGCGGCAATGGTAGTGAATGGCTCAACGGTAACGCCCGGGGCTAGACGGGCATTGGGGTGAATATGGGCGAGGGGGGAAAGCATTCTACTCAATTAACAATTAACAATGAGCAATTAACAATTATCAGCAAATGAGCAACGGGGCCGAGGCAGCGAAAAGCTCATTGTTAATTGACAATTATTCATTGGTACTAAACGTTGTCTTTGCGCACAATGGCGGCGCTCATTTCAGCGTCCATCACCACCTTCCCGTTCACAAAGGCTTGGCCTTTCATTTTGGCGATGCCTCGCTTGACGGGAGCCAGCAGCGAGCAATGAAAAATCACCGTGTCGCCGGGCACCACCTTTTTGCGAAAGCGGCAGTTTTCGATGCCCAGGAAGTACTGCCAGTAATTTTCGGGGTCGGGCACGGTGTTCATCACTAGAATGCCTCCGGTCTGGGCCATGGCCTCGATTTGCAGCACGCCGGGCATCACCGGGTTGCCGGGGAAATGGCCCTGGAAAAACTGCTCGTTCATGGTGATGTTTTTCACCGCCGTCACCATCTGCGAGTCGAGGTGAATCACCTTGTCGAGTAAAAGGAACGGGTAGCGATGGGGCAGCACCTGCATGATGCGGTTGATGTCCATCACCGGCTCGCGCGAAGGGTCGTACACGGGCACGGGGTTGGAGTGGGCCTCCAGCATCTTTTTCTTGATCTTTTTGGCGAAGGCCACGTTAGCGGCGTGGCCGGGCCGGGCGGCCAGAATCTGGCCTTTCAGCGGCCGGCCCACCAGGGCCAGGTCGCCCACGAGGTCGAGCAGCTTGTGGCGGGCGGGCTCGTTTTTGTGGCGCAGGTCCACGTTGTTGAGGATGCCTTCCTTCTTGACCGACACGCGGGGTTTGCCCAGCATCTTGGCAAGGTCGTTCAACTCCTCGTCGGTCACCACGCGGTCTACCACCACGATGGCGTTGCTCAAGTCGCCGCCCTTGATGAGGTTGGATTTGTAGAGGTGCTCCAGCTCATGCAGAAAGCAGAACGTGCGCGACGAGGCAATCTCATTGGCAAACTGCCCAATGTCGGCCAGCGTAGCGTGCTGCGAGCCCAGCACCGGCGAGTTGTAGTCCACCATCACCGTGAGACGGTAGTCGGACAGGGGCAGGGCGGCGATTTCGACGCCCCGTGCGTTGTCCATGTACCGGATGGTGTCGGGTATCTCGTAATAGTTGCGCAGCGCGTTTTGCTCTTCGGTGCCCACTTCTTGCAGGGCCTTGACGAATTCGGAGGACGAGCCGTCCATGATGGGCGGTTCGGGGCCCGAGAGCTGAATGAGCACGTTATCAAGCTGCATGCCCACGAGGGCGGCCAGCGTGTGTTCTACCGTGTTGATGCGGGCGCCGTTCTGCTCGATGGTGGTGCCGCGCGAGAGGTCCACCACGTTGTCCACGTCGGCGTCGACCACGGGCTGGCCGGGCAAATCGACACGCTGAAACTTGTAGCCGTGGCCCACCGGGGCGGGGCAGAAAGTCATCGTGGCCTCTACGCCGGTGTGCAGCCCGATGCCGCGCACCGTCACGGGCGCTTTGATGGTATGTTGTTTGTCGTTCATCTAGTTAGTTACCAGCTGCCAGGTATGAGAAGCCAGGCTTACAGACTCAAAAGCCTGCCAACCGGCAACTGATTACTAACAACTAAGGGAGTGCAAAGCTAGGGGTTTTCCGGCGCGTTTGCTGCGCGCTCGAGCCGTTCTACGCGCCGCAGCAGCTCGGGCAGGTGGCGGTACACGATCCTGGCCCGGTGGCTGTCTTTGATAGCGAAGGCCGGGTGGCCCTGGATTACCTGGCCTTCTTCCTTCACCGACTTTTGCGCGCCGCTCTGGCCCGCTAGGGTCGTTCTGTTGGCCAATGTGATGTGGCCGGCTACCCCCGCCTGCCCGCCCAGCACGCAATAGTCGCCAATCTTTGCCGAACCCGAAATGCCAGTCTGCGCCGCGATGACCGTGTGGCGGCCCACCTCCACGTTGTGGCCCACCTGCACGAGGTTGTCGATTTTGACGCCTTCGCGCACCCGCGTCGCACCCATCGTGGCGCAGTCCACGGTGGTATTAGCCCCGATGCTCACGTAATCTTCCAGCACCACGTGGCCGATTTGCGGGATGGGGCGGTAGCTACCGTCGGGCTGCGGGGCGAAGCCGAAGCCGTCGGTGCCCACCACGGCCCCGGCCTTTATTACGCAAAACCGGCCGATGACCGTGTCGGAGTAAATTTTGGCCCCCGCGTGGATAACGCTGCCCTCGCCGATCGTTACCCGGTCGCCGATATAGGCGTGCGGGAACACCAGCACGTTATCGCCTAGCCGGCAATTGTCGCCGATATAGGAAAACGCTCCCCGGTAATGTCCCGCCCCAATGGTGGCGGAATCGGCCAGGTAGGCGGGCTGCTCCACGCCGCGCTTGCCCATGCGGGTGGCCTGGGCGTAGAATTCCAACAGCTGCGTGAAGCTCGAGTAGGGGTCGGCCACGCGGATGAGGGCCGCCGCCACCGGTTGGCGCAGGGCCAGATCGAGGCCCACAATCACGGCCGAAGCTTGGGTTGTGTACAAGAAATGCTCGTATTTCGGGTTGGCCAGGAACGCGAGGGTCCCGGCCTGTGCTTCTTCAATTTTGGCTAGGCCGGTCACGCGCCGTGTAGCCTCGCCCTCTACGGAGCCGCCGAGCACCTCCGCGATTTGCTGAACAGTAAATTCCATAGCGGGCAAATTTAGTGCTTGGTGGCTTTTTGGTGCTTGACCATGGTCCCTGCGAAGACGAACGACGAAGCAAGGACCATGGTCA
>JANPOR010000307.1:0-4075 GCA_031428075.1 Hymenobacter sp.
CCCGCCTCCAGCTTGTCGCGCCCTGCCGGGCCACCACCGGCACCACTTGGGAATTCTGGGCCAATCTGCGCCTAGCCACCAGCGCCAGCAACCTGGCCAATGTGTGGCTGATGGCTTCGCAAGCCGACCTGCTCAGCCCCGCTACTGCCGGCTATTTCGTGCGCCTGGGCGGCACCGACGACAACGTGAGTCTATTCCGCAAAGACTCGGCCCGCACCGCCGCTGTGCTCATCATGGGGCAAGCCAAAACCTTGGCCAGCACTACCAACAACCTCGTGCGGGTACGCGTGACCCGCACCACCGCCAACCGCTGGACGCTGGAGCGCGACTTAACCGGCGGCCGCAGTTTCGTAGCCGAAGCCATGGCCGCCACCGACGCCGTATACCAGCGCAGCGCAGCGGCAGGCGTAGCGCTGCTGTACTCGTCGGCCAATGGCAAGAAGTTTTATTTCGACGACTTCGCCGTTGTCGACGCCACCCCGCCCCTATTGTTGCGGGCCACGCCGCTCGATGCGCGCCGAGTTGATGTCGTATTCAACGAAGCTGTGAACCCGGTTTCGGGGGCTCTGGCAGGCAACTATCGGCTGCAAAGCGGCGTCGGACCGGTAGCGGCCGAGGCATTGCCTAACAACCCGGCCACAGTGCGCCTCACCTTCGGAACCGACTTACCCGCGGCCAACGTGCTGGAAGCGCGGCAGGTGGCCGATTTATTTGGCAACACCGCCCCCAGGGCCCTCGCAGCAGCGTTCGCGGGGCTGCCGGTGCCCCCACAAGCAGGCGAGCTAATTATCACTGAAATCCTGGCCGATGAGACGCCAGCGGTGGGCCTGCCGGCGTCGGAATTTGTGGAAGTCTACAACCGCTCGCCCACCAAAACCCTCAGCCTGCGTGGCGTGCGCCTAGCTAAGACGGGCACCGCTGCGCAGGGAGTTTTCCCCAATACGGCACAGCTGCAACCGGGGCAGTATGCGGTAGTATGCGGCAGCACGCGGGCGGCACAGTTTGCACCGTACGGCAAGGTGTACGGGCTAACGAATTTCCCAACGCTGGGCAACGGCGGCGACCAGTTGGTGCTGCGGGGCCCTCGGGGCCAGACACTTTTCGAGGTCATGTATTCCGACGGCTGGTACCGCGACGCCCGCAAGCAAGCCGGCGGTTGGAGTTTAGAAATGCTGGATGCCAATAACTTATGCGCTGGTGCCGATAACTGGACCGCCAGTCCCGACCCCAGCGGCGGGACGCCCGGCCGCGCCAACGCCGCCCAGGGGCCCCACCCCGACCACGCCCCGCCTGCCCTGCTCCGCGCCGCGGCGCTGGACGCCCACACCGTGCGTTTGTACTTCTCCGAAAAGCTCGACAGCGCGGCCGCTGCCAGCCCCGCCCGCTACGCGCTGGCGGCCCCCGCGCCCGCCGTGGCCCGTGCCGTGCCGGTGAAGCCCGACTTCCGGGTTGTGGAGCTAGCGTTGGCCGGACCCCTTGCGCCCAGCCGCCCCGTTACGCTGACCGTGCAAACCGCTGTTGACTGCGTTGGCAACGCCAGCGGCCCACTGCAAGCCACTGCATTTGCCTTGCCCGAGGCTGCGCTGCCCGGCGACGTGGTGGTGAACGAAATTCTCTTCAACCCCCGCGTGGGGGCCGTGCGCTTCGTGGAGCTGCTCAACCGAAGCCAGAAATTTATTGATTTGCAAGGGTATGCGGTGGGCGACGGTGGGGCGGGCCACCCCATTAGCGCGGGGCCCTACGTGCTAGCCCCAGGGCAGTTGGTAGGCCTTACCACGGACTTGGGCGTGGTGCAGGCTCAATACCCTACCAGCACCGACCCAGCCGCATTGCTGGCGGTACCGACCCTGCCGACCTGGCCCGACGATGCCGGCTCGGCCACGGTGCTGGACGCCACCGGCCAGGAAATCGACCGGTTTGCGTACAATAAAACCCTGCACCTGCCGCTGCTCGGCGACCAGTCGGGAGTGTCGCTGGAACGCATTCGGGCGCAGGGCCCCAGCCTGGGCAGCAACTTCCACTCGGCGGCCAGCACGGTGGGCCACGCCACGCCCGGCCGCCCCAACTCGCAGGCCCAAGACGCGCCCGGCGGCGGCCAGGAGCTGACCATGACGCCCGAAGTATTCACGCCCGACGATGACGGCCAGCAAGATTTTACCACCCTCAACTACCAGCTTGACCAGCCCGGCTACGTAGGCTCCGTGACGGTGTACGACGCCTTGGGCCGCCTTACCCGACGCCTGCTGCGCAACGAAAGCTTACCCACTGTCGGCTTTGTGCCTTGGGACGGCCTTGACGAAGGCGGCCGCAAAGCGGCCGTGGGCTACTACATTCTGCACGTCGAGCTGTTTCGACCCGCCAGTGGCGAGCGGCGCGAATATAAGAAAACGGTGGTGCTGGGGACCCGGTTTTAAACCCATTCCCATCCCGGCACTCTTAGCTGGTATGGACACCACCCTGCAACTCCAGCACTTGTACTGGCGCGCCGGCTTTGGACCCCGGCCCCAGGACGTGGCCGCCGGCCTCAGCCCCCGCAAGGCCCTGCGCCAACTGCTGCGCGACTCAGAAAAATACGCGCCGCTCGACGCGCCCGTTATGCACTTCGCTGACCCGCTAGGCGCGGTGATGGCCGTGCCACAGGTTTCGCCCGACCCTGCGCCCACCGCCGGGGCCGGTATGGACGACAACCCCGCCTCTGTGCCGCTGCTGCGCCCGCGCTCGGCTTTCCGAATGGGCCCCAACGGCGTGCCCCGGCTACGCCGCGCCGACCTCACGCCCGAGCAGCGCAAAATGCAGAACGAGGGCCTACGCGAGGCGTTCATCAACATTTCGACGGCATGGATGGACCGCATGGCCAACTCGCCGGCCCAGCTGCGCGAGAAGATGACGCTGTTTTGGCACGGCCACTTCGCCTGCCGGGTGCGCCTGCCGGGCCCCGCCCTCAGCCTGCACAACACCACCCGCAAGTACGCGCTTGGCAAATTCCCCGACCTGCTGCTGGCCGTGAGCCAGGAGCCGGCCATGCTGCAATTCCTCAACAACCAACAAAACCGCAAGCAGCACCCCAACGAGAACTTCGCCCGCGAGGTGATGGAGCTGTTCACGCTGGGCCGCGGCAACTACTCGGAGCAGGACGTGAAAGAGGCCGCCCGCGCCTTCACCGGCTGGAGCTACGACGGCCAGGGCAACTTCAAGTTCCGGCCCCTCGACCACGACGACGGCCCCAAAACCTTCCTCGGTCGCACCGGTAATTTCAAGGGCGAAGACGTGCTAGCCATCATCCTGGAGCAGCCGGCGGCAGCTACCTTCCTCACCACCAAGCACTACCGCTTCTTCGGGAACGACACGCCCGACCCGGCCCGCATCGCGCCGCTGGCCGACGCGTTTCGCAAGAGCGGCTACGACATCCAGGATTTGCTGGAGCGCCTGTTTTCGGCCGACTGGTTCTACGACCCGGCCAACGTGGGCACTCACCTCAAGAGCCCGGTGGAGCTGCTGGCCGGCATCCGCCGCACCCTCAACGTGAAGCTCGACAACGAGCTGCCCTTGCTGGGCTACCAGAAAGCCCTGGGCCAGACGCTGTTCGAGCCGCCGAACGTGGCCGGCTGGCCCGGCGGCCGCAACTGGATCGACTCGTCGTCGCTGCTACTGCGTCTGCAAATCCCGGCCATCCTCTTCAAGAACGCCGATTTCGCCGTGGCCCTGAAGCAGGACGAAAACGATATCGCCCCTAACCTGACCCGCGCCGACCGCACCGTGAAGCCCACCACCGGGGCCCACCTGCCGCTGGGGCCGCTGCAACAGTTGCTGGGGGCCACGCCCGGGCCGGCCCAGCCCGCCCGCCTCAGCGAATTCCTGCTCCAAACGCCCATCCGGCCCGAAAATCTGGCCCTGGTGCAGCAAGCCGCCGCCCAAAACCCCGTCCCCGCCGATGCCCTGCGCAACACGCTAGTGAGTTTGATGAGCCTGCCGGAATATCAGTTGTCGTAGGGCTCCAGACGCGGGCCGCCGGCCCTATTGGCGCGGGGCTCGGCCCCGTGACTGGTTGCCGCGGGCCTCTGGCCCGCAACCGTCG
>JANPOR010000308.1:0-6780 GCA_031428075.1 Hymenobacter sp.
TTCTGTCCGGCTTAGCTAGACCACCTCAGTTTGTATTGTTGGAGCGTTAATGAGTCTTAAAAAGATCTGGGGCGTCAGTATCAGGGGTACTCAAATCTAACTCCAGTTTCGTCCCATCAAATAGCTCGACGCCCACTGTGAACGCTCCCCACGCCCGGGTGCTGTAGAGTACTTCGGCGTTACGCGCCACGATTCGCACGGTATCGGGATTAAAGGTGGGATGCAAATGAAACGTGACATCGCTGCCTTCGAATTCTGAACGGCGCTGGGTGTCGTTTACCCGCAGCAGGACCGCGTGGATGGCCGGCTGATTGCCTAAGTCGGGCACGAGTTGCTTGACCGTCGCGGCGAGTTGGAATCCATTCGCAGCGCTTTGTCCACCCCATTTTCCTTTTTGCGGATCGACTTGTGGCAAATTGAGCAGGGATGTTAATGAGCGGGGTGCCGCACCGCCGGCCCCGGTTTCGCGCAGGGTTTGCACTACTTCCTGCAATTGAGGGCAGTTCGTTCCTGCAGTTGATCTGTTTTACTGCTGATGACGTGCAGCGCTTCTAAGGCATACTTCAGCTGCTGCTGCGCTTCTAAGGCTTGCTTCAGCAGTTGCCCCAATTTGAGTGCCGTCATCAGGTAGCTCGAAAAGAACCCAAATCCCGAAAATATATATAATATAGCCTACTGCAAAGGCATCGCTGGCGTTATTACACGGCGCCCGCAACGTAATGTATTCCCCAATTTGGCGCAAAAAATGCGGTAGCTTGGTTACCTGCGTGAGCGTAGCGCCCAGAATAATCTTTGTTAGCCAATCGGATACCTGCTCCAAGTTAGTATTGCTCGCGTAAAGTGGGCTGGCGGGTGGAATATTAATTGGCGTGGTGCCCGTCGTCTGAGCAACTGCTTGCATGGCCAGCAAGGTGGTGGCCGGTTGGGCTGCGTAGCGAGGAATGCCGAATAGAAACCCTGCAAAAGCACCTACTGCAAAGGCCGCTCCCCCCACCGTAACAAAGATGAGCGCTGCTCCCCAGGGGCTGGTGCAAACACTATAAGAATCTGGTGCAAAAACTATAAGAATATCGAACGACGGTACTTATTCCAATTAAGACAACTGTCACCGTTGTTCCACCGATAGTGCGGACATTTCGATCTAACACCGGAGTTTTCTGATTGGCAGGGTCCTGGGTTTGGGCCGGGGAGCAGCCCCCGGCCAGACAGGCTTGGTAAAACATGTGGTCGGCGGCGGGGCGGGCGGCCCGCGGGTCCGCGGCATGGTCGGCCGCCGCACAAGCCACGTCGTGTACAATGGAGGCCCGGCGGTATGGCCCCGTGTAGGGCGAGCCCACCGTCGACCAGAGCGGCGCCGGGATGCTGGCGCTGTTCACCACGCTGCCGGTGGGGGCCAGCTAGGGCGTGCCGGCGGGGTCTTGGAACCAGAAGTCCCGCAGCAACTGCATATCCCGGTTCGCCGGGTCGTTGGCGCTGGCGGGGCCCACGAGCTAGGTGGCTTGCGGATCGTCGGAGAACGTACCGAGGGAATCGGGCATGACCAGGGCATCAGAGGGCGGGAGAAAACCGGAAGGGGACGCGCGGGATGAAGCGAACGGCTAGATCGGGACTGGTGGGGCTGGGGCGGGCGGCGTGGGGGCTTGCAGGGTTTGCAGGGTTTGCAACAGGGCTACCCCGGATGGACTGCCCCACCCGGTACAGGCGTCCCAGCCGGCGACGGCCGCAAAGGCCCCGTTGTTGCCCGTGGTGATGTCGCGCATGCCCTGTCCCCGGCGGGCCCCGTAGAGGAGCGGGTTGAGAAAGCCCACCGGGTGTCCCAGGGCCTGGTTGAACCGCGCCAGCAGCCCGGCCCAGAGCGGCGCCACGGCACTGGTGCCGCCGAGCACCGTGTCGATGCCGTCGATGCGCACCTGGTAGCCGGTGCCGGGGTCGGCATTGCCGGCCACATCGGGCACGCCGCGGCCCACCAGTCCGGCGCCCGAAGGCGCCAGGGTGAGCCCCTGCTGGTAGGGCGGGGCGGCAAAATGGGTGCTCATCCCCCCGCCCGTGGCGCTGTCCACGCCCGCGTTCCACACGTCCTCGCTGCGGATGGTCGTCGGGTCGCTCGCGACGAGCCGCGTGCCGCCGCAGGCCAGCACGTACGGGCTGGAAGCCGGGAAGTCCACGTGGGGCAGCCCGTCCCCGACCCCGTCCCCGGAGCCGTTATCGCCCGCGGCGACGCAGACGGTGACGCCGAGCAAGGCCGCGGCCTGAAAGGCTTGGTTGTACTGGTCCAGCGCTTGGGGTGTCCAACTCGATTCGGCCGAGCCCCAGCTGATGGAAACGATGCTCGGCTTGTTGACGTTGTCGTGGAGGGCGGCAGTGATGGCGTTCAGAAAGCCTTGCGAGGTGTTGGGGGCAAAGTACACGACGAGCTGCGCCTGCGGGGCCAGGGCGGCGGCGACCTCGATGTCGAGCAGGACCTCGCCGTCGGCGCTATTGGCCGTGGTGGGGTTATTCGTGGCCCCGTCGATGCGCACGACCTGGACGGCCGGCACGGGGCCGATGCCCAGGCCTTGGAAGTAGGCCGCGAGGTCGGCGGGTCGGAACCCGCCGCCCAACTCGATCAGGGCGATGCATTGCCCGGTGCCGTCCGCCTGGGACGGGAAGTCGTAGAGTTGGGCGAGCTGCAGGGGTGTGTAGGATTGCTGCACGCCGCGGGGACGCGCAACGCCCGGGGCCGCCGGTTGGGGTTGAAAGTGCGGGTCGGCCTGGGGGCGGTTGTCGAGTCCGAAGACCCCTTCAATGATGCCCGCGAGCGGGGCCGGTACCGTGAGCGGGCCGACCCGCCCCCGGTAGGTGCCCTGCGGGGCGGTATATTCGCGCAGCGCGGTGCCGAAGGCGGCCCCGAAATCAGCGGCGTTCCCCGCCAGTTGCACGCGGCGTTCCGCCGCACTCGCCTGCACCACGGCCAGGCCGTGGGCCTGGGCGAAGCGCACGACTTGGTCCACGTCGGCCTGGGTACTGCCGGCCCGCGCCTCGAGTTCCTCGCGGCTCAGATAGGTGCGGGTTTGGGGCGCTTGGTCGGCCAGCTGCCCCCCCGTGGCGAGCGCCGCGAGGGGGACGCCCGGCCGTAGGCGCACCGTTACTTGGATGCGCTCTTGGGGCGGGGTGGGCGCCCCGACCTGCGCGTGGGGCAACGCCGTGCGGGTGGTGCCGGGCAAGTCAACGCGGAGGGGAGGGGTTTTCATGAGCAAGAAGAAAAAAGATGAGGCCCTAGGTCGGGCTGCTCGCTCCACGAGGGGGTCGATCGGCCACGTTTCTTCGCCGTAGAAACGTCAAATAACAAGGTTAGCTGGAAGTAAAAGTCCGCCTTTTAATTTCCCGGCGCATCAGTACCAGCACTGAATCCTGAGGTGGCCACAGCGGGTCGCCGGGCGTCGACGGCTACCGAGTGCGCGCACTCGGCTTTTAAAGGCCGGCGTGTATTTCTAGCGGGCCAGCGGCGGGCCGCTGGGATTCAGTTTGTTCAACATGAACATTGGAACGTAAGACTTGCCATTGTCCGTTTTCACAAGAATACCTCAGCCGTTGTCATTGCTAGTGCCAAGTTCTACCCTAGCCCCGCTGACGGGTGCCCCTGGGGCGCTGAGTTAGCCTTAACCTGAGCTAAGGTAGCACCCGCCCGGCGCGGCACCCTGTTCGAGCGCCAACATACCTGCTGGAATAAAGCTGGTAAGCACGTGCGCGAATACTACCTCACCGAACTATTGGCCTTACTTTACCTTGTCCAGCGCCTTCCCTAACTGCTGTGCTGCTTTTGCTACTTCTGGGTGCCTGCTAGAAACTTCTTGCAAGGCGGTCAAGGCCCGCCTCGCTTGGCGTACTGGCTGATGCGTATCAGCCAGACCACTGTCTGTCAATCCCTGCTGGTCATCCAGCAGCTGCTGCTGCGCGCTTTGTAAGTGTCCTAGGGCATGGCCAATATCAGCTAGTGCAAGCTTATAAAGCTCCTGCTGGGCAAGGCTGCGCAAATCATCAAATGGGCAGGGATAATAGCGAAAATCACTCAAGTCAATATTGGCAGCCTGGCGAGCGTCAGGTGTGCCGGTAGGCATTAGGGCATTGTTAGCGTTGGCTATCAAGGTGTTAAGTTCCTGCTGCCATTGGTCATAGGAGTCAAACTTGTTAAAATCAGAGTGTGCCATGAGCAAAAACGAAAAAATTTGGTGAAAGAATCAACTAGGATTTAGCAACTGCCTTAGTTTTATCAGCCGCGGCTTTATCAGCGGCGGCCTTAGCCGCTTTGGCCGCAGCTTCTCTAGCATCCTTAAGCTCAGCAATCAGTTTCTGGACGCTTTGGCCTTGGTCAACTAAATCTTGGCGTGTCACTTTCCCAGCTTTCAAAAGCAGCAGACGCAACTCGTGGTGGCTGGTAGCCCAAGTTTTAATTACTTGCTGGCTCTTTTCAAATTGCTCCCGGCTCTTCTGCTGTGGAATAGTGTAGATGTTATTCCACCGTTTTTCCTCGGTATCGAATACCACCTGAGCTATTTGATTATCCGCTAAATCACGGTATTCTTTTTCGCGCTTTCGAACTACGTTAGTCAGCGCGGTACTACTTGCAGCTAGTTTAGCAGAATTAGCAGCAGTATGATTATCTGTAAAAGCCTTTGACGCACTAGAAAAAGCGTTCCACTTACTATATAAAGTGCCGTCCGTATCAACTTTTAAACGATTTATCAATGTACAGATAGGGCCCGAGCAAGTGTCCCTGTCTTTAAATCGATGATATAGCAGGTCAGGACTGGGCGGACTGCCAATACCTAATAATATATTCTCAGCATCTACAAGCTCGTACAAGCGGGCTTGCGCATAGTTTCGGCGTCGCTGGGCCAAATTTCCGTATGCGATTAACTGGGTATGCACTGAGTCACCAATCAGCAGCAAATTGTAGGCACCGGAATCTGCCTTGGCATACTGCTTAAGGCCTGCGCGCAGTAATCGGGCAGTTTTCTGTATTACCGAGTCCTGCTCGGGTGAGGCCAATGCTTTTAGGTTGTGGTTTGTTTTCACGCTGACCCAGCTTACTAGAGCACTATCTAGCCCATTGCTAGCAGTTGCTAGGGGTATTGCGTAAGGCCCCACATAGGCTTTAGCAGCATCGACGAGTTGGTTTGTCGCTTTAAACACCTTATCAATCTTTTCCTCGTGTGCTTTGCCGTCAGCCGTCACTGCCTCTAGCGCTTTCGCATAGTCATTAAAGGAGGTGGCAACCTGCTTAAACCTGTCCGTGCTTTGTTCCAATGTCACTTTATAAGCTCCCCAGACCTGCTTGTTGGCACTGGAAGTTGGCTTGAAAACTTTATCAGCCTGCCTGAAACTAGCTTGGACCTGTTGCAGGCTGGCGGAGACAGCGCTACCCATTTCCTTTGTGGCGGTAGTGAACGGCTGCACATCAACTATTTTGCAGCCGGGCAGCAGTGTGAAGAGCAGCGTAAGCAGGGGAAGGTAGCGATGGCGCATGGGAAGAGTGCAGCTAAGTGAGAAAAATAAGTGGCTAGTTTCATGCAGCTAGCGAATAGTCGCGTGAACCACGTAGCGGTACCCAACTGGTGCCGAACCGGCTAGCTGGCTTTAGCCCTTAGGTAAGGCCTCTTGCCCATGATGTGCCAGTACACATGTTAGAGGCGTATTGGGCAATGGCTCATTGGTAGGTAATGACCATAAGTGGTTGGGAACAAGCAGTGAATGAACGTTATGAGAATATATTGGAGCAATGACGCGATGCTTAATTCAAAAAAATCCCTTTAGCCTATTCTAGTCGGCCTTGCTGCTTTTATGCCATTATTGCGGATGCTTGCGAACTGCCGAGAAACCGAATCACAGCCTTGGTATGAGATATCCGGAGTACTTCATCGCGCCGCGCCGCTCCAGCAGTACTGTCCCCCTGGGCCGATTTCGTACCAAGCATCATTGCCATTCACGGCTTCTCCAGGGACTTGGCCGAGGACCGCGAGCACTTCGCCAGCGGTGGCCTGCCGAGCCACCGGGGCCCGGCGGAAGGGCTCGCCTTGGCGGATGTTGAGTAAGCCCTGGACCGTGACGGTGGCTGGGATGGGAGAGGCATCTGGCAGCACCCCGCCAATGCTCTGGAAGGTAGCGACCACGTCGCTGAGTAGTTGAGAAAAGCTGCGACGGCTTTGCAGCAGGCCCGATACGGGGTCCGTTTTACGGCCGGGGTCCAGAAAACAGTGGCCGGTAACGTCACGACGCGGGTCGAGGCTGAAGTGGACGCAGAGGTAGGCCAGTAGCCACACATAGCGCCGGTAAGCTTCGTCAGCGTTGATGCTGCCACCATAGCAGTACTCCACTCCAATGGCCGCATCGTTAGCATTGCAACCGTAGAGGATGTTGTCTTCGCGGCGGTCATAGAGAACATGCCAAGCTTTTTCGGGTAGGGCTGTGAGCGCAGGCACGCACTCCCGGATTTCGTGGTCGTCAACGAACAAATGTGCGGAAGCAGGAAGGGTTGTTTGGTAGGTGTTGCGGTAGTAGCGAATGTTGCCGGCGGCCGTGGAGCCGGGGTTGCCAGTGTCATGTGCCACCAAGAAGCGGGCCTTTTGAGGGTCGGGGCCCGGTGCAGCCAGTGAGAGGCCTCGCCGGCGGGTGCCTAGCGGCAGGTAGTCGGGCAGGATGTTGAATTGCCGGGCTGGATATTGTTGCATAGCCAATGGTGCAAGTAGCTGGAACTATTCAGGGCTTAGCCCAAACCGAGGTTGGCGGAAGGAACGGCGGCCG
>JANPOR010000309.1:0-4006 GCA_031428075.1 Hymenobacter sp.
AGGCGCGGGTGCTGCCCGCGGCGCTGGTCACGCTGCTGTGCTTGTTTCCGTTCGGCGCGGTGCTCACCGTGATTCCCGACCAGAGCCGGCTGCTGGGCCTCACGGGCTCCGACAAAGGCTTGTTCTACATCTGCTACACAGTGGCCTCGCTGGCGGTGCGGCTGCTGGCAGGCCGGGCCTCCGATACCCACGGACGGGTGCCGGTGCTGCGCTGGTCGGCAGCGCTGCTGGCGGCGGGGCTGGCGCTGCTGGTGTGGTCGCCGTCGGTGGCCATCTTTTTGCTGGGGGCGGTGGTGTTCGGCCTCGGCACGGGCCTGAATTCACCCACGCTCTACGCCTGGACCATCGACCTGAGCGACCCGCTACGCCGGGGCCGGGCCGTGGCCACCATGTACATCGCCCTCGAAGCTGGCATCGGACTGGGCGCGCTGACGGCAGGCTGGATTTTCAGCAACCAGGCCGCTCATCTGCCCTACGTGCACGCCCTGAGCCTGCTCTGCGTGCTGGCCGCCCTGGCCTACCTGCTGCGACTGCCCGCCGATGCCCCCGCCGGCCACCAGCCCGCCACCGATGCCGCCCCCGAGCCCCTGGCCGAAGAAGTGGTGTAGCGGGGAGTGGAGGAGTGTGTTAACGTGCGTTGGGACGGGGGCGCATCCTACCTGATTCGACCGTGCAGCAGCCTGGGTACAGCTCTATATAGCTTCAATAAAACCAGGCCGTAAGAAAAAACGACGGCGTGGATAAAAGCCTCCCAGACGCTGGAATGATTACGAGAAGGGAAACCCATCATATTTCGGCGTGAAGCAGGCAGGAAGTTTCACAATATTTCAGTAGGTTTAAGGCTGCAAAGATTGTCTATTCCATTCTTTCTATGTTGTTGTGCTGTTTGCGACGCGTTGCGTTGCGGCCCTCTTTTGCTGAACTATTGTTCGCCGCGCCGGCGCACGCCAGGCTGCGGCCAGGCTGCCGGCCGCCCCCTCATAAAATACTAGAAAGACCCCTGCTCAACGCCGGGCAGCGGCTGGCGGCCACTCGACGGCTGAGCCCGCGGCCGGCCTGCTTTCCCACTGGTTCATTCTTCCCTTTTCCTCCTTTCCTTTATCGCTGATGAAAAAACTGTTACCCCTGGTGCTGAGTGCCGTGCTCCTGACAACGGCAAACGCCTGCGCTCAAAGTGCCCCCCTGAAATTCGGGCAGGTCGACCCCAGGGACCTGACGGCGGCCCCCTTCGCGGGCGACAGCGCGGCGGCGGCCGTGGTGCTGTGCGATTACGGCACGACTCGCTTCGAGTACACCAACAACGACTTCCAGCTAGTGTCGGAGCGCACGACCCGCATCAAAATCCTGAAAAAAGCCGGCTACGAGGCCGCTACCGTGAAGGTGCCCCTCTACCATCAGGGCGAAAACTCGGAAAAGATTTCGTCTCTGCGCGGCCTGACTACCAACCTGGTGGATGGCAAGGTGGTCAAAACCAAGCTCGACCTGGGCACCAGTGCTTTCACCGAAGAACTAACGCCTCGCGTGCGGGTGCGCAAGTTCACGCTGCCCGACGTGCGCGAGGGCTCGGTGATTGAGTACACCTATACGGTCAGCTCGGATTTCTACACCAATTTTCAGGACTGGACATTTCAGTGCGAGTATCCGGTGCGCTGGAGCGAGTTCCGAGCCAACATCCCGGAATATTTCCGCTACCGCAAGGTAATGCAGGGCTACCATGGGATGAGCGTGCAGACGGAAACGGATAACGCCGTCCAGTTTGCCATCCACACGGGCGGCAGTTTTTCGGGCGGCGGCTTTAATTCTACCCGCGAGGCGGCTTCCAGCGACGTGGTGACGGCCCGCCAGACCAACTCGCGCTGGGTGATGCAGGACGTGCCGGGCTTCCGTGAAGAGCCGTTTATGACCACGGCGGCTGATTACGTCGACCGCATCAACTTCCAGTTGGCGGGGATACAATTTCCCGGGCAGGCCTACCAAGCCGTAGCCGGCACCTGGGCCAAAGTAGAGATGGAGCTGCTCAATGACGATAATTTCGGCATGCAGTGCAACCGGGGCGGCTTCCTGAAAGACCAGCTGCAAGCCTTGGTGGCCCGCTACCCCGATGCCGGCGAGCGCGCCGCCGCCGTGCGGGCCCTGGTGATGAGCGCCGTGCGCTACGACGGCACCAACCGCTACGCCACCACGGCTTCGCTGCGCAAGGCCTACGATGCCCACCTCGGCACCGCCGCCGACGTGAACCTGCTGCTGATTGCGGCCCTGCGCGGGGCTGGCCTGCCGGCCCACCCTGTCCTGCTGAGCACCCGGGCCCACGGCCGCCTCAATCCTACCATTCCGCTGCTCGACCGCTTCAACTACGTGGTAGCGCTGGTGCCGCTGGGGGCCGATAAGGACCTGCTGCTGGACGCCACCGACCCGCTGCTCCCTTGCGGCGTGCTGCCCGAGCGCTGCCTCAACCAGCAGGGCCGCCTGGTGATGCGCGACGCGGCCGCCAGCCGCTGGGTCGACCTCACGCCCGCGCAGCGCTTCATACACTACCAGCAGGTGAACCTGACCCTCGATGCGCAGGGTGGCCTCAAGGGCAAGGTGCACGAGGAGCACGGCGGCTACGCCGGGGTGGATACCCGCCGCGAGCTGAGTAGCCTGGGCGAGAAGAAATACCTGGCTCAAAAAGTAGCCCCTCACAGCGGCTGGACGGTGCCCAAGCTCACCGTGACGGCCCGCGAAGAAGTGGCCGAACCGCTGGCTCTTGATTATGAGTTTACGCAGCCCGCCGAGGGCCAGGACGCCATCAGCACTTTCTACCTGAGCCCGCTGCGGGAGTTCAGCACCGACCAGAACCCCTTCCGGCACGACGACCGCCTGTTTCCAGTCGATTTTGCCGCCCCGCAGGACGAAACCACCATGGTGACCCTGACGCTGCCCGAGGGCTATGAGCTGGCCGAAATGCCCAAGCCCGCCGTGATAGACCTGCCCGATAGCGGCGGCCGCTTTCTGTACAGCGTGGCGGCCGGCGCGCCCGGCACCGTGCAAATAATCAGCCGCCTGAACCTGCGCAAGTCGGTGTACGCGGCAGCCGAATACACCAGCCTGCGCGAGTTTTACCGGCTGATGCTGGAAAAGCAGGGCGAAAAACTGGTCATTAAAAAGAAAGCCTAGCCCCCAAGGACCGACCTGCTCTGCCTATGAAAGCCTTCCTACCCCTGCTGGCCGTTCTGCCCCTAAGCGGCCTGCTGCTGGCTGCCGCACCCGCACCCAAATACGCGGTGGCCGACATTCCGGTGGCCCTGCGCGAAGGAGCCCACGCCGTGGTGCGCGCCAACGATGAAGTGGTGACTGTGAAGTCGGCCAGCCGGCTGGTACACACCGTGCACCGCGTGGTGACGATACTCGACAATGCCGGCGACAACCTGGGCCGCTTCGGCGTGAGCTATGATGCGCTGCGCTCGCTAAGCTACCTGCGCGGAGCCGTGTACGATGCCGAAGGCCACCTGCTGCACCAGTTGCGGGCCACCGAAATCAAGGACGAAAGCGTGGGCAACGACGGCGTGAGCTTCATGACCGACGTGCGCGTGCGCTACGCCGACCTGCGCCAGCCCCAGAGACCCTACACGGTGGAGTTTGACTACGAGCTGGTGTCGGACAACGCGCTGTTCTACCCCGATTTTCAGCCGCAGCAAGATGAAGGCGTGGCCGTGCAGGCCGCCAGCCTGCGCGTGAGCACACCCACTGCCCTGCCCCTTCGCTACCAGGAGCGGCAGCTGCCCACCGGCGCGGCCGTGGCCCACACCACCGCCGGCAGCCAGGAAGTGTACGAGTGGAAGTTGACCAACCTGGCCGCCGTGGACGACGAGGAAGCCGCCCCACCCCTCACCAACCGCACCCCGGCCGTGGTTTTGGCCCCGGGCAGCTTCGAGGTACAGGGCCACACTGGCACCGCTGCCACCTGGCAGGGCCTGGGCCAGTGGACCTACGACCTGAACGCGGGGCGCGACCAACTACCGCCCGC
>JANPOR010000310.1:0-4519 GCA_031428075.1 Hymenobacter sp.
CGGGCTAACACCACATGAATTCGTTTGTGCACAGTGGCAAAAGGACCCGACTATCTTTACCCGAGACCCGACCCACCTCACGTTGGGACTATACACCTAGTGCTCAGTCGGCGGCGGGTAGCAGCGGGTGCCAGCGCAGGCCGTCGCGCGGGTTGAATTCGAGCGATGGCGCGGGCAGCTTGAGGAATTGGGTGGCCCCCAGCAGCATCCGGCCCGTAGAGCCGGCCGGTACGAGGCGGGCAAAATCGGCGTCGGGCGAGAGGTAGAACTGGCGTATGCGCCGGAACACCACAGGCCGGCCGTCGGCTCCGTATAGGGGCGGGTTGGTGTGGCCGCCGGTCATGCCGCTGCCGCTGTAGCCCAAGTCCAGGTTTAGCCAGCGTGGAAAGGAGGGCCCCACCGGCAGCACCGATGATAAATTCACCGACAGCCAGTATTGCTGGCCGTTGTAGTCTTTCAGCATCTGGGCGTTGCGGGTGCCGCCCAGCAGTTCGGGTCGGTACCGCGCGTAACGGCTGCTGCTGAAGCCGTAGCGCAGGCTTGCTTTCTGTTCGCCGAAGCCGTACTGCTGGCCCATGAACAAAGCAATGCCGGCCGCGTTGGCCGCCATGTCGCCTTTCGAGAAGCCCCAGCCCTCGGAGTAGCCGTCAAACACCTCAATCGTGCTCTGGTACAGCAGCGCGATGATGCTCCCGGTGAGCACAGCCGTACGGTCGGGCACGCCGCTCCAACGGAACAATTCGTACTCGCCTCTGCTGATGGCATAGGCCGTGGTGGCGTGGCCTACCTTGTCCATTTGCAGCCATTCGCCGTTATCGTTAAAGGCGTGGAACGGCACGCGTTTAGTGTACCAGGTCTTACCTAATAAGTATGAAGTCAGCGCATACACCACGGCCGTGCCTGCCACCACACCCACCAGCCGCCCGGTGTGAATGCCGGCGCCGGGCCCCGGCGCATCGGCCATTGGCGGGGGCGGAGTGGGTAGCACCTGCGCCTTGGCCGGGAGGCCGCCCAGGGTCAGGGCCGTCCCCAGGGCGGAGGCAAGCAGGTAGAGGGTACGGTTAGGCACAGGCGGCGAAAAAAATCTAAAGGCGACAGCTACAAGGTAAAGCTAGTCGTCCTCGTAATCCATCCCCAAGCAGCTATTCAGGGCCTGTTGTAGCTCGCTGGCGGCGTGCAATTGCCCGGCTTTCCGACTCACCAGCAGGCCCCTACGGTACACTTGCTCGGCCTCGTCTTTACGGCCGAAGCCTTCGAGCAGCTTGCCAGCGTGGTAGTAAGTGCCCACGTAGTCGGAGTGCTCGGCCAAGAGCTTTTGGTAATACTCCCAGGCTACCAGGGGCTCGGCGGCGCGGTACTCGGTGGCGAGGGCGTAGATGGTGAACGGGTCGGCGGGGTCGTTGGCGTAGAAGGCCAACAATTGTTCTAAGCGGGAGGGGGATGCGTTCATCGGGAGTAAGGAATTGGCTATCTTTGGACCGGCAAAAGTGCGGCTTTTGCGCTGCATAATGTCTTATTCCGACCATTGTTCCGGCAATTAAGCCACCGCCGCTGAACCCGCAGCCCACTGGGCTGGTTATTATGCATGCCGCCTATTTTGTTTTATTTCGCCACCCAAACTCTGTTTTGATGAAGTTCTTGGTTTGTATTTCTAACGTGCCCGACACGACCACCAAAATCAGCTTTACGCCCGATAACAAGGAGTTTAACAAAGCCGGGGTGCAGTTCGTGATTAACCCCTGGGACGAGTACGCCCTCACCCGCGCCATTGAGCTGAAAGAAGCCGCCGGTAGCGGCACCGTTACGGTGCTGAACGTGGGCGAGGCCGAAACCGAGCCCAACATCCGCAAGGCCCTGGCCATCGGGGCCGACGACGCCATCCGCGTCAACGCCGCTCCGCAGGACGCCTATTTCGTGGCCGAGCAAATCGCAGCCGTGGCCAAAGATGGCGCCTACGATGTAATTCTGATGGGCAAGGAAAGCATCGATTACAACGGTTTTCAAGTGCACGGCATGGTGGGCGAAATGCTCGGCATTCCCACCGTGGCCCCGGCCATGAAGCTCGACCTGGCCGGCAATACCGCCACACTGGAGCGCGAAATCGAAGGTGGTAAAGAAATCGTGCAAGTCAACACGCCCTTCGTGGCCTCGTGCCAGCAGCCCATGTGTGAGCCCCGCATTCCCAACATGCGCGGCATCATGACGGCCCGCACCAAGCCCTTGAAAGTAGTGCCGCCTGTGGGCGAGCCCGCCCGCACCCAAGTCGTTGAGTTCGCGTTGCCTCCCAAGAAGCAGGGCGTCAAGCTTATCGACGCTGAGAATGCCGGTGAGCTGATTAAACTGTTGCGCAACGAAGCCAAGGTTATTTAGTTAAGTGTCTGTCATGCTGACGAAGGAAGCATCTTATCACGGTTGCTTTTGCCAGCTTTTTCCCACCATGCGGCGCGGCAGTGATAAGATCCTCCGCTGTGCTTAGGCTGATAAAGAATAAGATCATGTCCGTTTTAGTAATAGTTGAATGCGATAAGGGCGAAGTGAAAAAGTCTTCGCTCGAAGTGGCCACCTATGGCGCCCAGGTGGCGGCACAGCTGGGCACCACGGCCACTGCCATCGCCGTGGGCGAAGCTACCGAAGCCAACTTGGCCAAACTGGGCGAGCAGGGCATTACCAAAGTGCTGTACGACAGCGAGCCCCGCCTCAAAGATTTTGTGAATAATGCCTACACCAAGCTCATCGCTGCGGCCGCCGATCAGGAGCAGGCCAAAGTCATCGTGCTGGCCAACTCCAACATCGGGGCGGCTGTGGGCTCGCGTCTGTCGGTGCGCCTAAAGGCCAGCTTGGCTACCAACGTGGTAGAATTACCCAAAATCGACGGCGACCGGTTCGTGGTGAAGCGCGGCGCTTTTTCGGGCAAGGCGTTTTCGGACGTGGTGTTGAGCGGCGAGCGCAAAATTATCGCTGTAAAGAAGAATTCCCTCGAAGCCCGTCACGAAGTCGGCAAAACCACCGAAGTGGTGGCTTTCAGCGCCCAACTCACGGGTGCCGACTTCGCCGATGCTCCTCAGCAAGTGGTGATGCAGGAGCAAACCGGCGGCGTATTGCTGCCCGAAGCCGAGTTGGTGGTGTCCGGAGGCCGCGGCATGAAGGGCCCCGAAAACTGGCACCTGATTGAGGACCTGGCTAAGGCACTGCACGCTGGCACAGCCTGCTCCAAACCGGTGTCGGACGTGGACTGGCGTCCTCACCACGAGCATGTGGGCCAGACGGGCATCACCATCTCGCCCAACCTGTACATCGCCTGCGGCATCTCCGGGGCCATCCAGCACTTGGCCGGTGTGAACAGTTCAAAGGTCATCGTGGTCATCAACAAAGACCCCGAGGCCCCGTTTTTTAAAGCGGCCGACTACGGCATCGTGGGCGACGTGTTTGACGTGCTACCCAAGCTGACGGCTGCCGTAAAGGCCCTCAATTAGCCCGATTGCATTGGGAATGAGCTTGGGGCCCTGGAACATATTCTGGGGCCCTAAGCTTTTTTTTGACCCGTCGCGCTTTTGTTCTGGACGGTTCTACTTTATTTGCCGTACAGAAACTAAATTACCTTCTAAGGCCCCGCCTGGGGCCCCAACCGCAGGCCAGCGGTAGCCAATCCCTTGAAAAAAATTCAGCTTGAAATTTTAGGCCTTTCTTCCAGCCAATCGCAATCGGGCTCGTTTGCGCTAATTCTGGGTGAAAAGCACGGCAACCGCCGCCTGCCCATCATCATCGGGATGTTTGAGGCTCAGAGCATTGCCATCCAGATTGAAAAAATCAGCCCCACCCGGCCGCTAACGCATGACCTGTTCAAGGACTTTGCCGAGCACGTGCACGTGGCCATTATTGAAGTGGTAATTTCCGACCTCAAAGAAGGTGTGTTCTATTCGCGCATCGTGTGTTCGGACGGGGCCACCACCTTTGAAATCGATGCCCGGCCCTCCGACGCTATTGCCATCGGCCTGCGCTTCGACGTGCCCATCTTTACAGTGGAGAGTGTATTGAGCGAGGCCGGTATCATCCTGTCCGACCTCGACGAGGGCACCGAAGAAACTGATGAGGAAGATGACGATGAGGACGAGGCGGATGGCGAAGCGGAAGCGCCTAAGCCCAGCCGCCCCATCGAGCCCAGCGGCCAGGTGCCGGTAGAAGAACTCAGCAAGATGTTGAGCCAAGCCCTCGAAAAAGAGGACTACGAAAAAGCCGCCAAAATCCGCGACGAGTTGAATAAGCGCAACGGCTAACTAATAGCTGGTTTTGCCGACTAACCGTGACTTCACCAACTCGGTATCTTATCGAACAGCAAAAAGTGCTTCCTCCTAGCCGAAGGGGCGCTTTTTGTTTTTAACTCCTTTTGTTGGTACTTACGAGCACTGCTGCTAACTCATTGCGTTACCCCATTGGCCTACCCGAATTGCCCACAGCTCCCCTCGGGGCCGTCGGGCGCGAGCCTTTTCTTCAGCAAATTGCTGGCCTACCGTCCCGCCTG
>JANPOR010000311.1:0-5920 GCA_031428075.1 Hymenobacter sp.
GGTCATGATGACGAACGAGTCGGCGACGGGCTTTTGCTTGCGCACTGCGTTTGGGTTGTGAATTATAAATGGTGGGCCCCTGCGGGTCCGGCCGCGCAAAGGTACGGCCGGGAGCCCCCGGCGCTTTCGGGCTGGAATTCCATCCAAAGACCGGCGGTAGCCAACCCCGTCTGTTTATAGGTAAGTAGGCAACTTTTTACCCCCAGCCGCCGGCCCCCAGCAAGGGCACGAAGCGGAACGGGGCCAGTTCTTCGCGGGCGAAGGCGTCGGGCCCCTCGCGCACCACCAGCACCATGCGCTGCTTGTGGGCCGGGCCCACCGGAATGACGAGCCGCCCGCCCACGGCCAACTGGCGCAGGAGGGCCGGCGGTAGGCCCGGGGCCCCGGCCGTGACAAGGATGCGGTCGAAAGGTGCACGCTCGGGCCAGCCCAGCGAGCCGTCGCCGCAGCGCAGGTGCGGAGCGGGGCTGCCCGGGGACCGCAACGCCGCCAGGCGTAGCCGGGTGGCGTCGAACAAAATGCGACTCAGTTCAATGCTGCTCACGTAGGGCGTCAGCTCCAGTAGCACGGCGCACTGGTAGCCTGAGCCGGTGCCCACCTCCAGCACCCGGTGGTGGGGGGCGGGCGCCAGTAGCTCGGTTTGGTAGGCCACGGTGTAGGGCTGCGAAATGGTTTGGCCCTCGCCGATGGGAAAGGCTTTGTCCTGGTAGGCGTGGGCCTGGAAAGCGGGCGCGAAAAATAGGTGGCGTGGCACGGCCCCCAGCGCGGCCAGCACCCGCTCGTCGCCGATACCGCGCCCGCGCAGAACCGCCACCAGCGCCCGGCGCTGGCCGCGGTGGCGGTAGGAATCAACGGCACGGGGGTCGAAGTCGGGAGAAGTAAGCGGCACGGTGAGGCAAAGCAAAAGGACCGGGGCCGGGCCCCGGCGGCGTTACCTTTGGGGCTCCGCGGGATATCGGACCGCGAAATTACGCCTTCTTATCGCTCCGTGTCGTTTCTTCGTCGCCTCCAGTACGCCAAGCTCGTAGCCGCCGACTTCGCGGCGGCAGTACTGGCCTGGGCGGCGTTCTTCGGACTGCAATCGTACATGCTGCACGGGGCGGCGAACTACGCCATCACCGGCGCGGCGGCCGTGTCGCTGGCCTGTGCCGCCGGGGCCATCGGCCTGGCCTGGACGGGCCTTTACGCCTTGTTGGGTCAGTACCGCGACGTGTTCCGCAAGTCGCGCCTGGCCGAACTGTTGCGCCTGCTGCGGGTATCGGCGCTAGGAGTGGCCACGCTGTTCTTCGTGTTGCTGCTCGGCGAGCAGGGCACGAGTAGCTATGACCGGCACTACCGCGCGGCGGTGACGTATTTCCTGCTGCACTACGCCTTCACGGCCGTGCTGCGCATCGCGGCCGTACGCAGCGTGCAGCGCCTGGTGCGGCGCGGGATCATCTTTTTCCCGACGCTGCTGGTGGGGGGCAGCGCGCTGGTGCTCGACACCGCCCGGGACCTGGCGCGCACCGGCCGCCACCTGGGCCTGCGGGTGGTAGGCTTTGTGGCCCCCGAGGGCGGCCCCGTCGACGAGGCCCTGGCCGCTGCGCTGCCCGCCCTCGGCACCTACCAGCAGCTGCCAGCGCTGGTGCCGGCCCTCCGCATCGAGGAGGTCATCATCGCCATCGAAGCCAGCGAGCACGGCCACATCCAGGAAATAATAAATATCCTGGAGGACAGCCCCGTGCGCATCAGCATCCTGCCTGACCTCCACCAAATTCTGCTGGGCTCGGTGAAGGTGAACCATTCGTTTGGCACGCCGCTCATCGAAATCAAGCACGACCTGCTGCCGCCCTGGCAGGCCGGGGTCAAGCGCCTGATCGACGTGGTGGGGGCGCTCCTGTTCCTGGGGCTGGGCTGCTGGGTGTACGCCATCGCGGCCGGAATGGTCCGGCTTTCCTCGCCGGGGCCGGTGTTCTACTGGCAGGAGCGCGTGGGCAAAAACGGCCGGCCTTTCCGCATCTTCAAGTTCCGCTCGATGTACCTCGACGCCGAACAGTTGGGTCCTTCCCTCAGCTCTGACCACGACCCGCGCATCACGCCCTGGGGCCGCTTCATGCGCCGCGTGCGCCTCGACGAGTTGCCACAGTTTTGGAACGTGCTGCGCGGCGAAATGAGCGTGGTGGGCCCCCGCCCCGAGCGCCAGTTTTTCATCGACCAGATTGTGAAAGTTGCGCCCCATTACCGCCACCTGCACCGCGTGCGCCCCGGCCTCACCAGCCTCGGCCAAGTAAAGTATGGCTACGCCGAGACCGTGCCCCAGATGCTGGAACGCCTCAAGTACGACATCCTGTACATCGAAAACATGAGTCTCGCCATGGACTTTCGGGTCATGCTCTACACGTTAAAAATCATTTTGGAAGGCCGGGGAAAATAAATCTTGGCGCTTATTTGTTAGAGCACGGCGGTTGTCCTTGCGAGGAGGGCTAATAATCACCGAGCAATAACCAAGCGCTAACAATTAAGCACCATTATGTTTACCGGAATAATCGAAGCCCTGGGCACCGTCGTTGCCATCGAAGGCGAAGGCACCAACCGCCACTTCACTGTGCAGTCGCCGTTTGCGGGCGAGCTGAAAATTGACCAAAGCGTGGCCCACGACGGCGTGTGCCTGACAGTGGTGGCCGTCGATGCCGCCGCCGGTACCCACGTTGTGACGGCCATTGACGAAACCTTGCGCGTGACGAACCTGCGCCAGTGGCAGCCCGGCCGCCGCGTGAATTTGGAGCGCTGCCTGGCCGCCAACGGCCGCTTCGATGGCCACATCGTGCAGGGCCACGTCGACGCCACCGCCGAGTGCCTCGGCGTCGAAGACCAGGACGGATCATGGGTTTTTCGGTTTCACCACGCGGCGGGTCCCGGGCGCGTCACCGTCGAAAAAGGCTCCATCTGCGTAAACGGCACCAGCCTGACCTGCTTCGACAGCACCGACGACGGCTTCGCGGTGGCCATCATCCCGTACACGTACGACCACACCAGCTTTCAGCAGCTGCGCGCCGGCGAGGTGGTCAACCTGGAATTCGACATCGTGGGCAAATACGTAGCCAAGCTGTTGGGGAGGTGAACGAGCAAACAAGGTAACCTGCTGGCGAGGTTTGTGTTGACCACTGGTCGACTCACTCCTAACCTTTTCACTCCATGTCCAGCAAACGCGAAGAAATCGAGCCCAACCCCGGCGATAAGCGTTACATCCGCCGCGACAAAGACGGCCAAATAACAACCTCTGTCGAAGAGCACAAGACCTCGTCGCAAGACGACCGGCATAACGCCAAAAAAACCAGCAAGCCCGACCAGGGCGACCACGGCGATGGCCATACCGGTAGCCATAAAAAGTAAGCGCCGCCGCCACAAGCCCAACGGCTCGTCCCTGAATACTTGGGGTTAGGTCGTTGCGCCCCGCGCTGCCGTGAGCCGGTGGAAAGCGGCAGCTGCCCCCCACCCCAGTAGGGCCCCCACGAGGGCGCCGCCCAGCACGTCGGTGGGGTAGTGGGCCCCTAGGTATACGCGGCTGTAGGAGAGGAGGCTAGCCCACAGAAACACCCCAATTTTCAGGCCCCGGTAGCGCCCGCGGGGCAGCGCCAGGAGCAAAAAAACTGCCAATGCAAACCCGTTGGCCGCGTGTGACGACAGGAAGCCGAACTGCCCGCCACAGCCGTCGGGGAGGTAGAGTTGGGCCGCCAGGGCTGGGTTGTGGCAGGGGCGCAACCGCCCAAAAAACGGTTTGAAGAAGCGGCTCGTGATGCTGTCGGCCAGCGCCACGGCGGCGACGACCAGCGGCAGCAACACGGCCGCCCGCCGCCGGAAGTGCCAGACCAGCCAGCCGATGAGCGCAGCGTAAAACGGGAACCACACCAAGCGGCTGGAGGCGAAGGTCATTACCGCGTCGAGGGCAGGGCCCCGGGCGTGGTTTACGGCCAGCAGCAGCCGGTCGTCGAGGGAGCCGAGGGCCTCAAGCATGGTCAATCCAGTCGACGCCTTTGCGCAGCCAGGCTTGGGTGGTGGCCTCCGGGGTGCCGGGCGCGGGTGGGGCGGGTTGGTAAGACCAGCCGGTGCGCGGGGGCAGGCTCATAAGGATGCTTTCGGTGCGGCCGCCGGTTTCGAGGCCGAAGCGCGTGCCGCGGTCGAAGGCCAGGTTGAACTCCGCGTAGCGAGCCCGCCGAATGGTTTGCCAAGCTTCCTCGGCGGGGCCGAACGGCAGGGCCCGGTTCTCTGCCATGATTTCGGTGTAAAAGGGCCCGAACAGCTCGGCTACGTCTTTTATCAGCTGGAATAACTCTTCGGCGGTACCGTCGGGGCCCACCGAGAGGCGGTCGAAGAAAATACCGCCCACGCCGCGGGTTTCCTGGCGGTGGGGCAGGTAAAAGTAGTCGTCGGCCCAGCGCGTGAAGCGCAGGTAATACGCTGGGTGGTGCTGGTCGCACACCGCTTTGAGGCGCTGGTGGAAGCGCCGGGCCTGGGCCTCGTCCACGTAAATGGGCGTCAGGTCGATGCCGCCGCCGAACCACGCCTCGCCGTTGCCGGCCTCGAAGTAGCGCACGTTCATGTGAATGATGGGCACGCGGGGGCTAAGCGGGTGCAGCACCAGGCTCACGCCGGTGGCGTAGAACGCGGGATCGGGCATTTGCAGCTGGCGGGCGGCGGCCTCGCCCATGGCCCCCCACACGGCCGAGAAGCCCACGCCGCCCTTCTCCAGGACGGCGCCGTTTTCGAGCACTTTGCTGCGCCCGCCGCCGCCGCCGGGGCGCTCCCAGGCGTCGGTACCGAAGCGGGCGGGGCCCCCGTCGGCGGCTTCGAGTTGGGCGCAGAGGCGGAGCTGAAAATCGGCCAGCCAGGCTTCGATTTCGGGGCGAATGGTGGGAGAGGCAGGCACGGGCGGGGCCGGCGCGGGGCCGGGTAAGTTCAGCCCCAAAAGTACGGCCCCGCCTGCGCCCGCCGGCCCTACCTTTGGGGTTCCACATCGTCCTTCTTGTATGCTTCCTCACCCCACCCCGACGGCTGCTGCCGCTGCCGAGGACGTTACTCCTGCGATGTTGCGCCGCGCCTACGCTCTCATGCACACCGCTGCCGCGATGGCTGCGCTTTACGAAGACCAAAAAACTACCGCCGCCCGCTACGTGCACGCCACGGCGCGCGGCCACGAGGCAGTGCAGTTGGCGGCCGCGTTTCTGCTGGCCGAAACCGACTACGCCGCGCCGTATTACCGCGACGATGCCCTGCTGCTGGGCCTGGGCCTGCGGCCCTACGAATTGATGCTCCAGCTGCTGGCCAAGGCCGACGACCCCTTCAGCGGGGGGCGCACGTACTACGGACACCCGTCGCTGCGGCGGCGCGGGATGCCCGTCATTCCGCACCAAAGCTCGGCCACCGGCATGCAGGCCATCCCGGCCACCGGCATGGCGCACGCCCTGGCCTATCTCGAAGGACAGGGCCTGGCCCCGGCCTCGCCCAGCGCCGGGGGGGCCGGCAGCGCCTGGCTGCAGGAAGCCCTGCGCCCGCTGCTGGGCACCTGCGCCGATCCCGAGGAGGCCCCCGAACCCTTGCCGTCGCTGGTGCTCTGCTCCATCGGCGACGGGGCCATGACGGAAGGCGAAGTGAGCGAGGCCCTGCAAATGGCCGTGCTGCACCGCCTGCCCATCGTGTACCTGGTGCAAGACAACGACTGGGGCATTTCGGCCACCGGCCGCGAAATGCGGGCCATGGACGCTTACGAGTTTGCCGCTGGTTTCCCCGGCCTGCACCGGCTGCGGGTGGACGGCGCCGATCTGATTTCGTCGTACAAAGGCTTGGCTGAGGCGTTTGCACATGTGCGCCACCGACGCGGGCCGGTACTGGTGCACGCCAAGTGCCCCTTGCTCGGCCACCACACCAGCGGCGTGCGCCGCGA
>JANPOR010000312.1:0-2236 GCA_031428075.1 Hymenobacter sp.
GTCACTTGGTCGCGCTGCAAAAAGCCCGTGCTTTTCGCGGCCCGCGAATCGTCGGGGATGCCGTGCAAGTACTTGTTCGTCAAGAGGCCCTGGGCCAGCGGCGAGAACGGGATGCAGCCCACGCCTTCGTCGCCCAGCACGTCGAGCAAGCCCGCCTCCGGGTCGCGCACCAGCATCGAATACTTGGGCTGGTGGATGAGGCAGGGCGTGCCCATCTCGCGCAACAGCCGAATGGCTTCGCGGGTCCGGTCGGGCCCGTAGTTCGACAGGCCTACGTACAGGGCCTTGCCCTGACGTACGGCGTGGGCCAGGGCCCCCATGCTTTCCTCCAAGGGCGTGTCGGGGTCGGGACGGTGATGATAGAAAATATCTACGTACTCCAGGCCCATGCGTTTCAGGCTCTGGTCGAGGCTGGACAGCAGGTACTTGCGCGAGCCCCACTCGCCGTAGGGGCCGTCCCACATGCCGTAGCCAGCCTTGGTTGAAATGATCAGCTCGTCGCGGTAGCCAGCGAAATCCTGGCTCAGCACCTTCCCAAAATTCAGCTCGGCGGAGCCAGGAGGCGGGCCGTAGTTATTGGCCAAATCGAAGTGCGTAATGCCACGGTCGAAGGCCAAGCGCAGGGTTTCGCGGCCGGTGGCCAGTGCGTCCACGTCGCCGAAGTTGTGCCAGAGGCCCAGCGAGATGGCGGGCAGCTTCAGGCCGCTATGGCCACAGCGACGGTAGGGCAAGGCCTGGTAGCGGTCCGTTGCGGGGAGGTAAGGGGTCATGAAATAAAGTTATTTGAACGGAACGGCTATGCCGCTCTCTTTGACGAGGCTTTCGGGAGCCAGGTTGCGCACCACGGTGGCGCGCAAAGTAAGCTTGGTGACGCCGGTTACGGCGTTGGAATGCATCATCACCGCCTCGGCCATGGGCCCGAGCTGACGGGGCGCGTACACAATATCGATGGTGGCGCTCTGGCCGGGAGCGATGGGAGCGGGCGGTACTTTGTAGCCGGCGCAGTAGCAGCTGCTGGTGAGGGCCCCCAGCACGAGGGGGCTTTTGCTGACGTTGCGCACCACAAAACGGGCGCTGAGCTGCTGCCCGGCTTCGAGGCGGCCGAAATCGTGCTCGGGGCGGTCCAGCACCAGGCGCGGGGCGCGGGTTATCTCAGCGGGGGTGAGGATTTTCACCTGCTCTTCCTTCGTCAGCACCGTGCCCTTGATGGTGAGCACCTTAGTGCTTTCGGCGCCGTTGCTGCTCACGGTTACGGTCTTGTTGAACACGCCGGGCCGGCCGGCGCTGCTGTACACGGCCCGCACCATGCCCGATTTTCCCGGCAGCACCGGGGTCTTGGTCCAGTCGGGGGTGGTGCAGCCACAGCTGGCCCCCACGTTGGCGATGACCACGGGCTGGTTGCCGGTATTTTTGAACCGGAACTCGTGGGCTGCCTGCGTGCCCTCGGGCACGGAGCCGAAGTCGTGCAGGTCTTGCTCGAACGTCAGCACGCCTTGGGCACGGGCACTGACCGTTACGGCCATTAAAGCCAGGGCGAAAAAGTGTTTCATGGCAAAAGGTATGAGCATTGAAAAAAACCGCTGCCGTACCCCCGGTCGGCTACCGGCCGGGGTACGACAAATATACACCGGCCCTTGCTCGCGTCCGGCACCGTATTTTTGCCCCGGCTCTTCGCCACTTCGCCCTTCCGCATCCCACCCACGCATTCCATTAAGCATCCCATGCCCATTGCCGAACTAACCGCTCTGGCCCCCGCGGCCGCCCTGGCCCCGGCCGATTTCCTGCACGACTACCGCTTGGGTTGGGAAAGCCGCCACGCCTCGCTGGCTGGCCGTAAAGAGGTGTTCATGGGTAAGGCCAAGTTTGGCATTTTTGGCGACGGCAAGGAAGTGCCCCAGCTGGCCATGGCGCGGGTATTCCAGAATGGCGACTTCCGCGCCGGCTACTACCGTGACCAGACTTTCATGGTGGCCATCGGCGAGTTGACCTGGCAGCAGTACTTCTCCCAGCTCTATGCCAACCCGGATGTCGAGGCCGAGCCTTCTACCGCCGGCCGCGCCATGAACGGCCACTTCGGCACCCGTTTGCTCGATGACGACGGCCATTTCCGGCCCCAGACGTCTACTAAAAATTCCTCGGCCGACGTTTCCCCCACCGCTTCGCAGATGCCGCGCCTTGTGGGCCTGGCCTACGCCAGCAAGCTCTACCGCCTCAACCCCGAGCTGCACCAATTCGA
>JANPOR010000313.1:0-3633 GCA_031428075.1 Hymenobacter sp.
CTGCTGGCCGGCGTGGGCGGCGACGCGAAGCTGAATCAGCGCGATGGCATTCACCCCACGCCGGCGGGGCACCGCATCGTGGCCCGCACGGTGTGGGGCACGCTACAGCCGCTCTTGAAATGACGATCCCCACCCTCGAAACGGCGCGGCTGCGGCTGCGCGGCCACTACCCTGCCGATTTAGTGGCCTTTCTGACCATGTGGCAGCAGCCATCATTTTACCAGTTTCTGGGCGGCGCGCCCCAGTCCGAGGAAGATGTCTGGACCAAAATGCTGCGCCACGTTGGCCTATGGTCCATCTTCGGCTATGGTTTCTGGGCCGTCGAGGAAAAGGCCACGGGCCAGTTCATCGGGGCCGTCGGCTTTGGCGAGTGGCAGCGCAACATCGAGCCCTCGCTGAAAGGCTGGCCGGAGGCGGGCTGGGTGCTGGCGCCGCATACGCACGGCCAGGGCTACGCCACCGAGGCCGCGGGGGCCGTCCTCGCCTGGGGCGACGCGCATTTTGCGCAGCCGCGCACGGTGTGCCTCATCGACTCCGACAACGTGCCTTCCCTGCGGCTGGCGGTCAAATGCGGCTACCACGAATTCAGCCACACGCTCTACAAGGGGCAGCCCGTGGTACTACTGGAGCGGTTTGTCCGCGAATAAGGCAGGTTGCAGCCGGCGCTCCGGCATTGCGCGCCAGCGCGTTGACTACGCGTGAATCACTCGCGCCTAAATTACCCGCACACTGTCCAGGTCTACTTCATCGCGCAACAGGTCGAGGTGGCGGTAAGTCAGGGGCCGGCCGGCGTCGGTGCTGAGTTCGGGTAGAGCCATGCAAGCCGCGTCGAGGGTGAGCTGTGTTAGCTTGCGGGCCCCCAAGTAGATGGCCACAGGCCGGCCGCGGCGCGGGTCGTGGGCCGCCAAGGCGTTATCAATTTCGGCCAGAATGGTGCTCATGACGGTTGGTTAACGGGAAGAATCCGTGCGGAAATATAGGCTCCTTACCCGCGAAAACAAGCACTGCCCGCGCCTGCGGCCTTGCTCATCCCCGCTACCTTTGCCCGATGAACTCCCCTGCAGCTTCCTTCTCGGCCGCCCGGCCCATCGGCTTGTTCGATTCCGGCATCGGGGGCCTCACCGTGGCCCGGGCCGTGGCCCAGCGCTTGCCCCACGAGCGGCTCGTGTATTTCGGTGACACTGCGCACCTGCCCTACGGTGACAAAAGCACGGCCTCCATCCAGGCCTATTCCGTCAAGATTTGCGACTTACTGCTGCGTCAGAACTGCAAGCTGATTATGATTGCCTGCAACTCCGCCTCGGCGGCGGCCTACGAGCTAGTGCGCGAGTACGTGGGAAGCAAGGCTCAGGTGCTGAACGTCATCGACCCTATTGTGGCTCACCTGGGCCAGGCCTATCGCGGCCGCCGCGTGGGCCTTATTGGCACCAAGCAAACGGTGAATTCCAACGTGTACAAAAAGAAAGTCGATGCCCTCGATGCCGGCGTCGACCTGCACTCGCTGGCCACGCCCTTGCTGGTGCCCATGATTGAGGAAGGCTTTTTCAAGAATTCCATCTCCGACGACATCATTGGCACCTACCTGGGTCACCCGGCCCTGGCCGGCATCGACGCCCTGGTCCTGGCCTGCACGCACTACCCCCTCATCAAAGATCAGATTGCCCGCTTCTACACCGGCCGCGTCGACGTGCTCGACGCTTCCGACGTGGTGGCGGCCGATGCCGAAGCCTACCTGGCGGCCCACGGCCTGCTGGCGTCTCCGAACAAGGGCGTCCCAGCCCACCACTTCTACGTGTCGGATTTCACCCGCTCGTTTGAGGAAAGCACCCGCATTTTTTTCGAGCAGGAAGTGCACTTGGAGCATTACCCGCTCTGGGAGTAACGTTATATTCCACATATATACTGAAAAAAACCCTTCTTACGCTATTGAGAAGGATTTTCTACTTCTGGACGGGTACATTATTTTTGCTTTGTATTTGGAAATACCCGCTGATTTCTGCCCCACTAACCGCCCCACAAATTATGAAAGTTTCGTACATCCTTCGTGCTGATAAGATGAGCTCGTCCGGGCTGGCTCCGGTGCACGTGGTCATTCAATATGACGGCAAGCGGCTGAAAGCCGGCATTGGAGAGAAGTGCCGGCCGGTGAACTGAAACGGCGAAAAACAGCGATTTTGCGGGAATTTCGAAGGTAAATCGGAGGCTAATGAGTACCTGAAAAAGTTGACGGAGCGGCTGAATCAGCTGTACCGGAAGTTGCGGGGTGACGGAGTGGCGTTGACAAAGGAAGCCCTGCTGGCAGTGGTGCAGCCGGTCTTTGCAGCCGAGAAACCAAAGGCCAAAGCGGAGCCTTCGATGGTGGGGCGGTTTGGGGATTTTATGGACACGATGCAGGGGATGGGGTACGCGCCAAATACGCTGGGGCACTACGGCACGGTGCGCAATATCCTGGGCCGGTTTCTGGATTCGGTGGGGCGACCGGAGCTGCCGGTGTCGGGCTGGGACATGGCGCGTCATCAGCAGTTCGTGGGCTATCTGCGGGAGGTGCAGGGGCTGGCAAATAACGCAGTCTTTTCAACCGTTAAGGACATGAAAGCATCTTCCGGCATCTGGAGAGCGAGCGAGGCGAAAAGCTGGTGCTGGACTTGAAAAAGGCGCAGTTGCATTATTCGGACCCGGTCAAAATTTATTTAATAGCGGACTGAGGTGGTCAAGTTAAGCAGGAGAGAACGGGGTGATATTGTTAAGTTGTTGTTGGTGAAACTGATAGGAACTTAAATAACCAATACTGGAGTGGCGACGGTCATGATTACAATAGTCAAAATACCCCGCGACGCTGGCCTGAGCATCGGCTAAGTCGGTAAATACGGGCCAGTCGCGGGCTTCCAGCTCCTCGGTTTTGAGGCGGGCCCACAGGCACCCAAAACCTTTAGTCGGTTTTCGGCCTGCGCATTGTTGTCGCATTCGCCGCGCCGGCTATGAGACAATTGGGCCTTGGCCCCGCGAAGCAGCGCTTTGTAGGCGTTGCCCATATACTGGCCACCCCGGTCGGAGCGCACCATCAGGCCGGGGGCGGTCCGTTGGGCCAGCAGCGCCCGCTGCAAGGCACTGGTGACCAGGGCCTCGGGCATGTCGGTCCGCACCTGCCTAGCCCACCACGTATTCGGTGCACCTATCCTGAAAGGCGCACAGGTACGCCCAGTGGCCATTGGCCAGGGGCAAATACGTGAGGTCGCTCTGAGGTGGTCGGCTAAATCTGGACAGAACAGGGTGGTACCTTGAGGTGGTCTAGCTAGGCCGCACAGAGTTGGGGCGTGGCTTGAAGTTGCGTTTTGAAGTGGTTGGGCGCCAGATAGCCGAGGGCAGAGTGGCGCCGTTCGGCGTCGTAATAAGCGGCGTGGTGGCTAATTCCGAGCTTGGCTTCTGCCAGGCCAGGAAAGCGGCCGCCGTCGAGCGGTTCGGCTCTAAAGCGGCCCCAAAAAGATTCGGCGTTGTCGTAGCAATTGCCCCGCCGGCGCCTGCTTTGCTGCGCCCCGTGGCGGGCCAGTAAGTTCTTGCAGCGGGTGGCCGAGTACTGGTTGCCTTGGTCGGAGTGCACGAGGAGCCCGGCCGGCGCGCGCTTCCGCGCGCGGC
>JANPOR010000314.1:0-9619 GCA_031428075.1 Hymenobacter sp.
CTTCGTCTAGCAGCTTGCTTTCAGCGGGGGTGGCCTTTTTCTGGTAACGGTCTAGTTCTTCAAGGCGCAATTGCTCCAGGCCAGCCTTGACCTTCTGAATGATGGGTGAGACCAGCATCTCCTTGGACCACTCGTGCAGGCCACCGATGCTTTCGGCGATGATGGCGCGTACTTGGGGCACGGCCGCCAAGCGCACTTCCAACGCTGCCGATGCTTTGCTTTGGATGGTATCGACGTTGTAAACCAGTACGCCGGGCACCAGCTCCACGTCGGTAGCAATGCTGCGGGGCACACTCAGGTCGATGAAAAACTTGTAGCTCAATACGTCGAGGTGCCGTACCAGCTCGGAGGTGAAAAACGGCTCGGACCGGCTAATGGAGGAAATGATGACGTCGGCCGCGCGCAGGGCAGGCACGAGGTCTTCGAAATCGACCACTTTCAACCCGCCACATTCTTCGGCCAAGGCGTCGGCCTTGCTGCGGGTGCGGTTGCAGAGGGTGACGCTGGCAAATGCCTTGCTGCCGGCCAAGTGCCGGCACACGTCGGCCCCAATCTCGCCCAGGCCCACCACCAGCACGCGGGGAGTGGCCACATCGGCGGTCAACTCTTCAGCCAGCTCCACGGTGGCGTAGCTCAGCGAAGCGGCCCCGTCGCGGAAGCTGGTTTCGGTCTGTACGCGCTTGTTGGTGAAGAACACGGTGTGCAGCAAGTGGTGCAGAAAGGGCCCTGCAGCGTCGGCGTCGGCAGTCCACTGGTAAGCCGTTTTCACTTGGTTGCTGATTTGCAAATCGCCCACTACCTGAGCATCGAGGCCCATGGCCACGTCGAACAAGTGCTGCACGGCATCGTCGGCCACAAGCAGCAGGTCGAAGTAAGGGAGGAAACCGGCCACGTCGGGCCGGCCCTTGAGGGCCCCTAAGGCGAGGATGATGTCGCGGCTGCGGTCCTCGTCGGCCGCGTAGTAAACCTCGGTGCGGTTGCAGGTACTGAGCACAAGCAGGTCGGATAGACCCAGCTCGTTGCGTAGCGTGTTCAGGAAACGGCGACAAGCGGTTTCGTCCAAGGCCAGTAGCTCGCGGATGGCGAGGGGTGCTTTCTTGAACGATAGACTGACAGCCTTAAACGGATGGGACATAAGGAAGCCGGAACAAAACCGGACCACAAAATTACGGCTGGATTGACGAAGTATAAAACAGCCGAATCGCCTGCTGAGTTCGCGCCCGGCAAGGAGAATATTTACGGGACGAACTGCCCCGAATTCTGGCTGAACGACGGCCGTACCTTTGCGTTATGCCCTTGCATACCCTGCCAACCGGCCCGAGTACCTCTGCCCCCGCCGCTGAAGTCGCTGCGCCTGCGCCGGTGCGCACCCCAGTCTCGGCTTGGGCGTTGCTGCTCGTGCTGGCTCTAATCTGGGGCACGTCGTTCATTTTGATGAAGAAGGGCTTGGTGGTGTTTTCGGCCCTGGAGCTAGGGGCCTGCCGCGTGAGTGTGGCGGCGTTGCTGCTACTGCCGTTTGCCCTGCGGCACGTTGGGCGCGTCGAGCGTGGTCGCTTCAAGTGGCTGGCCTTGAGTGGCGTAGTGGGCACGTTGATACCAGCGTTTCTGTTCGCTTACGCCGAAACCCGGCTGGCCTCGGGGCTGGCGGGCGTGCTCAACGCCCTCACGGCCGTATTTGTGCTGCTGGCAGGGGCCCTCCTCTTCGGGCAGCGCCTCACGGGGGCCCGCGCGCTGGGCGTGGGGCTGGGCCTGCTGGGCACGGTGGTGCTGATAGGTCTGGGCGGCAGCGGCGGCGATGCTACTCCCGCAGGGACGGGCAACGCTTGGTACGGCCTCTACATCGTGGCGGCCACTGTCGGCTATGGCCTGAGCGTGAACGTAATAAAATATCGCCTGGGCGGCATCAAGCCGCTCACCGTCACGGCGGTGCTGCTGCTACTCATCGGGGGCCCGGCGCTTGCGTACCTGCTGTTAGGCACGGCATTTCTGCACAAGCTGGCCACGGCGCCGGGGGCCTGGGCCGCGTTCGGCTACATTGCCCTGCTGGCCACGATGAGCACGGCGGTAGCCATGGTGTTGTTCAATAAGCTGATCCAGCAGTCTACGGCGCTGTTTGCCTCGTCGAGCACTTACCTCATTCCTGTCGTGGCCCTGGCCTGGGGGGCCCTCGACGGCGAGGCGTTCAACCTGTGGCACGCCGGGGGCATGGCCATCATTTTGATCGGCGTGTTCATCATTCACCGGGCCAAGTGAGAATAATTCACCGGGCCAAGTGAGAATAAAAAATGGGAGAATGTGCAGGATATAAAAATGAGAAAGAAAGAATCGCCCCGCTCATTATTATCAGTTGCCCACTCTCCACTCTCTCATTCTTCGTTCACGTACGGCCACGCCTGAAACCGCGCCGGCAGCCCGGCCTGGCGGGCGTTGCCGCGCACGTAGGCCAGGGCCCTGACCAGCTCGGTCGCGTCGAGCAGCGGGATTTCCAGCCAGCCGGGCTGCCAGAACGCGGCTTCTGGCGGCAGCTTGGGGCGCACGAGGCGGCAGTGCTTACCGGTGCGCACGTGCAGCAGATCGAGGGCCTTGGCAAATGACAGACCGCTGCGGGTCGGTAGGCGGAGCATGAGGTGCGCGTGGTTGGGCAGAATGCCGAAGCCGTGAATCGTGAAGCCGGTTTCTGCCAGCATCATAATTTCGCCGGCCAGCACTTCGGCCACCTTCTCGTCGTCGAAGTAGCACGGGCCGATGAGGGCCCGGTCGAGCACGACGTCTAACGCGGTAAAGAGTTGTTTTCGGACGCGGTGGTGGTCGGTGCCGGCTTGCTGGGCCTGGGTCGGTGCGGCCTTCAACTCGCGGGCGGTGGGGATTGTACCGTGTAGTCGGAAGGTGAGGAAAGCGGTTTCGCCAGGAGGTATAAGTGGAGTTTGCGGAAGGGTTTGCCACCCGCAAGTACCACTGCCGGGGCCCAGATCAAACACACCTTTTCCCAAAAATTGCCCCGCTACCTGCAAACCGCCGCGCTGCCCCCTGTGCTGCGCCCATTCTATCTGAGCAGCGAGGAATTGGTGCGGTGGCTGAAGGCGATGCCTTCCAATGTGGGGCCCCGCACTAGAATGTGCCGCGACTTTCGCGGCCAACAGCGACAAGGCGCGCTTGAAAGGCGCGCTTGATTAACTCAGGCTTATTACCAACGCCATGGCCGCACCGTGAACTGTTCACCGTTTACAAGTAATTCGGGCTCGGTCCCATTGTGCTCGCGCATCAGCCAAATAATTTTACGGGGCACTCCCAACCCCATGTGTTCCGTATAATGCCAATCCCGTAGTGTGTCTTTAACAAGTTGATTACGGGAGGCCCTACAGCCCGTGCACATACGCTCCGGGGTGATGCCGTCGGGCAGGCAGCCAGGTGAGATGATTTCCATTCGGTCAGCATAAATGGACAACTCGATATCTGTAGCAGCCAGCACATAATCGCGGTGAGCCACGGCGTTTACGATGCGCTTACGAACGACTTCCGCTGAATAATGCCAGCGACCGGTGCGTACAGCCCCATTCAACTTAGTTTCTCCAGTTGCGTGAGCTTCTGCCAATGCTAAATTATTGTCAATTAATCTGGTAGCCGGCCGGCTCGTGCCGAACTCCCCGGGTTGCCAGATCGGTCAGCAGCTTATTGGTAGAAGTGGGTCAGCCCCGTATCCCGTGCACATGAAATCTGGAAATACAGCTTCGTTGCGGTAGGATGAGCGGTGCCTTCGCCTTTATGTACTGCTTTTACGCTGCCACCCGGTTCAGCCGCGAGTTTTTATACCCATAGCCGAAGTACACCACCAGTCCAATCAGCAGCCACGCGAAGAACAAGGCCCAGTTGCTGATGCCGAGCTGCGTCATTAAATACAGGTTGATGAGCAGGCCAAGGGTGGGCAGCAGCGAGAGGCTTTTTTGGAACGATACCACGGCCAGGCCCCCGCAGAAGAGCAGGAACACGAGCATCGGAATCTGGTGGCGGAAGCCCTCGTAGCCCTCGCCGAAGCTGGCCATATGGGCGAAGGCGCGCACTTCGACTTGGTTGTAGCGCCAGAGTAGGAGGGCCCCCACCAGCAAAATGAGCGTCACCAGCCAGCGCCCATTGAGATAAGGCACCGTGAAGCGGGCCTCCGAGCGGCCGTAAGGGTCGATAATGAGGATGCCGCCGCACACCAGCGCGAAAGCGAACAAAGTGCCGATGCTCGTCAAATCGACCACCAAGTCCATGTTCAAAAACAGCGCCGGCACGGCCACGAAAAAACCCGTCACCAGCGTCGCAAACGACGGCGTATGAAAGCGCGGGTGCACCTTGGCGAACAGGCTGGGCAATAGGCCGTCGCGGGCCATCGTGAGCCAGATGCGCGGCTGCCCCAGTTGAAACACCAGCAGCACTGAGGCCATGGCAAACACGGCGCTCACGGCTACCAGGCCCGAGAGGCGCGGCAGCCCCACCCGGGCGAACACGAACGAAAGCGGGTCGCCCACGCCGAGTTCCTTGTAGCTCACCATGCCGGTCAGCACCAGCGTAATCACCACGTACAGCACCGTGCAGATGATGAGGGCGTACATCATGGCCTTGGGCAGGTCGCGCTGCGGGTTTTTACACTCCTCAGCGGTGGTCGAGATGGCGTCGAAGCCGATATAGGCGAAGAACACCGCCGACACGCCCTTGAGCACGCCGCCCACGCCGTTGGGGGCGAAGGGGTGCCAGTTGGCCGGCTTCACGTAAAAGATCCCCACGGCGATGACTACGGCCACGATAATCAGTTTCAACACCACCAGTAGGTTAGAAGCATTTTTACTTTCCTTGATGCCGATGTAAACAAGGGTGGTGATGAGCACCGTGATGCCGAAGGCCGGCAGGTCGGCCACTAGGCGCCAGTCGCCGAATAGCACGGGAGCCGTGTTCCAGATTTTGTAACCCGCGAGCTGGCCCGCCGTGGCCTGGGCCAGCGGCTGGTGGGCCTGCATGATGTCGAGCACCGCGTGGTAGCCCTGGTAGGCACTCTGGGTGCCGGTGCTGAGGTACGCCGGAATGTGCAGCCCGATGCCGTCGAGCAACCCAGTGAAGTAGTCGGACCACGAGATGGCCACCACGATGTTGCCCACGGTGTACTCCATAATCAAGGCCCAGCCGATAATCCAAGCCGCCAGCTCGCCAAACGAAGCGTAGGCGTAGGTATAAGCCGAACCGCTAACGGGAATGGTGGCCGCGAACTGGGCGTAGCACAGCGCCGAAAACGCGCAGGCCACCGCCGTGAACACGAACAGCATCGACACGGCGGGCCCCCCATCCAGACTAGCCTTGCCGATGGTGCTGAAGATGCCCGCCCCGATAATGGCTGCGATGCCCAGCCCGGTGAGGTCGCGCACGGTGAGGTGGCGCTCCAGGCCCCCGCCGGGGCTGTCGTGATCGGCGGGCGGGTTTTGCAGGATGGACGCCACGGTTTTGCGGCGGAAGAGGGAGGAGTTAACGGGGGGCATTCGGCCGGGAAGTGGTTGGGCAGGCAAAATAGTAAACGGCCAAGTTACGGCCCGCCCGTGGGCAATTCAGGAAGGCGCGGCCCCAAAGAAAAAACTAGTCTTACTTTCATCCCATGGCCCCGCGCTCCGCTACCGTTCACATCCCGCAGCCCTGCCCGCAAAGCTGGGCCGCCATGACGCCTGAGGGCCCCGGTCGCCACTGCGCCGCCTGCCAGAAAACGGTCGTCGATTTCACCCAGAAGACCGACGCGGAAATCCTGGCGGTGCTGAAACAAGTAGCCGGCGGGTCCTGCGGGCGCTTCCGGGCTGAACAGCTGGCGCGGCCACTACTGCCGCTGGCGGCCCATGGCCCCAGCCGCTGGCGCGCCTGGTTGGCAGCGGCCGTGGCGGTGTGGGGATTGCGGGAGGGAGCTGGGCCCCCGGTCCAGGCGCAAGCCCCGGTGGAGCAAGGGGCCGGCTCAACGGAGCAAAAGGTAAGCAAGCCAGTTGTAACCGCTGTCACACCAGTGGCCGTGGCAATTCGCGGAGTAGTGTTGGATTCGACTACTCGTCAAGCCTTGCCCGGCGTAACTGTTTTGCTAAAAGGCACAAATATTGGCACAAGCACGAATGCTAACGGTGAGTTTACACTGGATATTCCATTCACCAGCCAACAAGCACAAATGTTGTTTCGCTATGTGGGTTACGAGCCCGCGACTCAGGCCGTAGCAACTCGAACCAGCATTATTTCCATTACTATCGTACTTCATCCTGCGATTACGTTGGGCTTGAGTGAAGTGGTTGTTGCAGGTGGTGTCTTCTTGCAAAAGCCTTACCCTTGGCACCCACGTCGCTTCTATTACTGGCTTACCCAGCCATTTCGCCGGGGCTAAACCAGCAGTTACCCAAACTTTTCGGCCCCGAAAAGCCTTTTTGCGGGGATGAAATTTCTGCCTTTTGCCCTGGGCCTGCTGCTGGCCACGTCTTGCGCCACCTTCAAGCCTGTTCCCACCACCCGCTTTAACCCCACCGCCGCCCGCGCTGAGCTGCCCCACGACGAGGCCCCGCACCCTAAAAACTCGCTGGAATGGTGGTACCTCACCGGCCACCTCACCGACGCGGCCACCGGCGAGCAGTTTGGGGTGGAGTACGTGTTCTTTCACTTCAACCTGAAAGATGGGAAGCAAGACTACCAGCTGGTGAACGTGGCCCTGACCGATCCGCAGGGCCAGCAGTTCCGCTACGACTACAAGCTCGGCCGGCTACCGCGCCTGCTCACCGACTCGCTGCCCCTGCGCCTGCGCGAGCACCGGGGCCCTCAAGTGTGGAAGTTCGACGGGCAGGAGGGAACCTACCACCTGCAAGCGGCCCTCACTGGCAAACAAAATGCCGGCTACGCCCTCGACCTAGCTACCACGCCCGCCCGCCCGGTGGTGCTGCACAGCGGCACGGGCTACGAAAACTATGGCGGCGGCATCACGGCCGGTTACTACTCCTACCCGCGCCTGGCCACAACCGGCACCGTCACGGTGGCTGGCAAAACCCACCGGGTCACGGGCGAGCTGTGGTACGACCGGCAGTGGAACTGCACCAGCATTGTGAGCAAAAACGTGGGCTGGGACTGGCTCAGCATCCAGCTCGATCAGCCCCGCGAGGAGCTGATGCTTAACACGCTGCGCAACAGCGTTACCGGCCAGGGCCTCAACAACGGCACCTTCAGCGCCGCCGATGGCCAAAGCCTGCACCTCACCGGGCCCGACTTCCAGCTCACGCCCCTTACGTACTGGACCAGCCCAAAATCCAAGAAGAAATATCCGGCCAAGTGGCGCGTGCAGGTGCCCGGCCAGGGCTACGACCTGACGGTGGAGCCCCTCATGCCCAGCCAGGAGCTGGGCCTGCGCTTCTTCCACGCCTTTACCATGTATTACTGGGAAGGCATGTGCCGTGTGACCGGCACCCACCACGGCCAGCCCGTGACAGGTAAGGCCTACGTAGAAATCACCAACCGGTGATTTTAGTGAACAGTTAACTATAAATCAGGGCTTTGGGGCCGCTAATGAATCGTGGCGGGCACGGTCGTTGAGCACTTGGCGGGCCGTCACGCCTTTGTCGATGGTGATTTAGTCGGCTTTTTTGAAGGTGGCCCCCAAGAACTTCACGCTCGGCCGCACGGCGATGATTACGCGGGTGGGCTGGCGGCTGCGGTCGGCCAAGCCCAGGGCAAAGTTGCCCACCGACGCTAATCCGCCGTTGGCTACGGCTTTGCGAACGTCGGCGTTGATGGGCAGCGTAACGAGGGCCGTGCTGTTAGATGCTACTTTCACGCGCTGGGTGGTAGCCCCAGTGGCCACCTCGTTGCCGTCAATAATATCTTATAATTCAGTGTATCAATCACTGCATGGCCGGCGTTAGGGTTGGTTACTTGCAGGTCCACCTGCATGTTCAGCGGCAGCGAGCCGGCGGCGTAGGCAGTCAGAATGCGGGTGTGGTCCGCGCCGCTCAGGTCCGAAGCCGAGCGAATGTTGGTCACGTCTACGCCACCCAGCGTAGCCTGCTCGATGGATTCCAGTGCAAACACGCAATCCTTGAAATTTTTGCCTACTTCCACTTGGCGATTGACGCCGACGCAGCGGCTGAAAAGTAGTATGGCCAGCAGCGCGATGATCAGCAGGGCCCCCGGGAGCCGGGATGGAGTGGAAAGAGCAGCCATGGGCAATTAAGGCAGAAGTAAGAGAAAAATAAAAACTGCTTCCCCGCAATTAAGAAGGAGGACGCTTAAATCGAACCTAGAGCAAATCCCGCTTTAGTGTACACCTTTTATTTTGCTTTTCGGCCATGAAAGCCTATTCACTTGACTTACGTGAACGGGTGGTGGCGGCCTGCCAAACGGGCCTGACGCAACCAGCGATGGCCGCGCAGTTTAGCGTCTCGCTCTCTTTTGTGGCCAAGCTCTTGCGCCGACAGCGCACCAGCGGCAACGTGTCGGCTCTTCCTAGCGGCCACGGCCCGGCTCCGCGCCTGGACGCGGCCACCCTGGTCCAACTCACCGCCTGCCTGCGCCAAACGCCGGACGCCACCCCCGATGAGTTGTGCGGTGAACTGGCGGCCGCCGGCGGTCCGGCCGTGAGCCGGTCGGCGCTGGGGCGCGCCGTACAGGGGCTGGACTGGCGGCGAAAAAAAAGAGCGTCCACGCCGCCGAACGCGACACCGAGCGCGTGAGGAACTTGCGCGAGGCGTTTGTCGAAGCCCTTCAACATGAAAGTTTTACCTGTTTTAAGTTCGTGGACGAGACCAGCACGGACCTGACCTACTGCCGGCGCTACGCCCGGGCCGAAGGCGGGCAACGCGCCCGCCAGGGGGTGCCCTTGCATAGCGGACCCAACGTGACGTTGGTTGCGGCCCTGACCCCGCAGGGCCTGCAAGCGGCCCTGGCCGTGAGCGGGGCCGTCAACGGGGATGTGTTCGCCGCCTACCTCGACCAGGTCCTCGGCCCCACCCTGGTGCCGGGCGACGTAGCCGTGCCCGACAACCTGCCCGCCCACAAAGTGGCCGGGTTGTCCGAAATTGTGGCCGCACGGGGTGCCCGCTTGCTGTACTTGCCACCCTATTCGCCCGATCTCAATCCCATCGAACTTGCCTTCAGCAAACTCAAAACCTGGCTGCGTACGGCCCAGGCCCGCACCCGCGAGGCCGTTGGAAGCCGCCATCAGAGTCGCTACGGACTGGGTAAGTCAACAGGGTGCCAAAAAGTGGTTTGACCATTGCGGGTATCGTGTACACGAACCTGGGAACTGATCTAGGCAACAGTCAGGTTGCTCTCCATTCGTTCATCGGGCGTAGCCTCCCCGGGGGCTGCGTACACCGGGATTTCCAGCGTAGTGTTTACGGCACCCGGCCCAGGTTGCGGGACTTTAGGAAAAGAACGAGAAGTGCAAGAGCCTTACAACGAGGGAAAACCAGTCGATTACGCACAATAATTTCTTCCTAGCCCACGGCTTTATTATTGGTATAGTGGTCCTGTCCCATTCTTATAGTTTTACAGTCTGCTCACCCGTTAGATCAGCGCTTTATCCCGACGATAGGCTTTTGTGCGGGCCATTTGGCTGCCATGCGGACGCGACGGTTACCTG
>JANPOR010000315.1:0-2229 GCA_031428075.1 Hymenobacter sp.
GCAAGGCCAACGTGAAATAAGACCCGTGGTGATTTAGCAAAAGAGGCCCTGTCCGTTACAGACAGGGCCTCTTTTGCTGTTGAAACGAGGTAGAACCGCACTGTTTTGCGGCTCGTCGCCTGCGCCGTTCAGGTGTTGTTCAGCCGTCGTCGTTCGACGATGGGCCGCAAAATAGTGCGCCGCTACACCTGTTGCTCCAGGTATTCCTCTCCTTGCTGCACGGGCACCATGTCCTTCGATTCCTCTTCCGTAAACAACCGCGAGCGAATCAGGAACCGCACGCCGAGCGGGATTTCCAGCGAGAAGCTGGCGCCCCGGCCTTTGGTCACGTCCACGGTGAGCTGGGTATGCTGCCAGTATTCGAACTGACTGGTGCTCATAAAAAAGTCACAGCCGTGAATCTGGCCCAGCCACACGTCGTTGCCGCCGATGCGAAATTCCCCCTTGGTGAAGCACATGGGCGAGGAGCCATCGCAGCAGCCGCCGCTTTGGTGGAACATGAGCGGACCGTTTTCATCGCGCAGCAAATCGATGGTGGCTTCGGCAGCTTGAGTAACGAGGACGCGGGGCGTGGGCATGGCGGGTGTAGAAAGTATACAGTTGATTACACGGGGATTAAACAACAGAACGTCATACTGAGCTTATCGAAGCATCTCTACCGCATGAGTAACCCAATTAAGGATTACTTCCCCGGTAGAGATACTTCGGCAAGCTCAGCATGACGTTCTGGTTGGGGCTTAACAAAACTACTCTGCAATCCTCAATCCTAGAAGAAGCCCAGTTTCTGCTGGCTGTAGCTGATGAGCATGTTCTTAGTCTGGCGGTAGTGACTCAGCATCATTTTGTGGTTTTCGCGGCCGAAACCGGAGGCTTTGTAGCCGCCGAAAGGCGCACCAGCCGGGTAGTCGTGGTAGCAGTTCACCCACACGCGGCCGGCTTGGATGGCGCGGGGCATCTGGTACAGCTCGTGGGCGTCGCGGCTCCAGAGGCCGGCTCCGAGGCCGTAGAGCGTGTCGTTGGCAATTTCAATAGCCTCGTCGTTGTCCTTGAACGTGGTGACGGACAGCACCGGGCCGAAGATTTCCTCCTGAAAAATCCGCATTTTGTTGTGGCCGCGGAAGATGGTGGGTTGAATGTAGTAGCCGTCGGTCAGCTCATCGTGCGCGTGGTCGCGGTGGGCTTCGCCGCCGGTCAGCACTTCGGCCCCTTCGGCCTTGCCGATTTCGAGGTAGCTCAGGATTTTCTCGTACTGGTCGTAGCTGGCCTGCGCCCCCATCATGGTGCTGGGGACCATGGGGTGGCCAAGCTTGATAGCCTTAACGAGCTCGATGAGGCGGGGCATAAATGCATCGTAGATATCCTCGTGGATGAGCAGACGCGAGGGGCAAGTGCAGATTTCGCCCTGGTTGAGGGCGAACATGGCCGCGCATTCCAGGCACTTGTCGAGAAAGTCATCGTCGTGGTCCATCACACTCTTGCAGAACACGTTCGGCGACTTGCCGCCCAGCTCCATGGTTACGGGGATGATGTTTTCGGCGGCGTACTGCAGAATGAGGCGGCCGGTGGTGGTTTCGCCGGTGAAGGCGACTTTGTTCACACGCTTGTTGCTGGCCAGGGGCTTGCCGGCTTCCAGGCCGAAGCCGTTCACGACGTTGAGCACGCCGGGCGGAATCACGTCCTGCAGCAGCTCCATCAGCACCATGATGCTGGCGGGGGTTTGCTCGGCGGGCTTCACCACCACGCAGCAACCGGCGGCCAAGGCGGGCGCGATTTTCCAGGTAGCCATCAGCAGCGGAAAATTCCAGGGAATAATCTGGCCCACCACGCCCAGCGGCTCCTGAATCACGAGCGACAGGGTAGTTTCATTCAGCTCGGTAGCCGAGCCTTCTTCGGCCCGAATCACGCCCGCGAAGTAGCGGAAGTGGTCGATGGCCAGCGGCAAGTCAGCCGCCATGGTTTCGCGAATGGGCTTGCCGTTTTCCACGGTTTCGGCGGCCGCCAGGTGGGCCAGGTTGGCCTCCATGATGTCGGCAATTTTCAGCAGCACGTTGCTGCGCGTGGCGGGCGAGGCTTTGCTCCAGGTTTTGAAGGCTTCATGGGCGGCGTCGAGGGCCAGCTCAATGTCCTCTTTGGTGCTGCGGGCTACCTTACAAAAGGCCTTTCCATCGATGGGTGAGGGATTGTCGAAATACTGGCCTTTGACCGGGGCCACCCACTTTCCGCCAATGA
>JANPOR010000316.1:0-9156 GCA_031428075.1 Hymenobacter sp.
GGTAGCCGGGCGGCTCGCCAGCCATAAACCAGTCGTACTCGCGGCGGGTCATACCGTTGTCGTATAGATAGTTAAGTACTTCGCCCTCGGGGTGCTTACCGTAGAGTAAATCGAGCGAGGCAAAGCGCAGCTTGTTTTGCAACTGCACTTCTGGGGTGTGCTCAGCACGCAGCTCGTGGGTAAATTCGGCCGATTCGCTTTGCACGATGATGCAGTTGGGTCGGTGCATAGCAATGCGCTGGGTGCCCATAATGCTGGCCGCCACCAAGTGCTTCAGGGCCGTTACAAAGGCCTTATCGGTCTTCATCTGCTCGTTCCAAGTGCCGTCCTTGGCGCTCAGCTTGGCCGTCACGTAAATCTCGTTCACGGGCGTGTAGTAGCGTACCCAGGGGTAGCGCTGGGCCACAGCCTCGCAGTAGGCCGCGAAGTGTACTGGCAGTTCGGGGTTCTGGCAATTGCCCAGCCAGTCGGGCATCCCGAAGTGCATCAAATCCAGAATCGGGGTGATGCCCAGGCGTTGTATCTCGGCCATGGCCAAGTCGGCAAACTCCCAATCGTAGCGGTTGGGGCCCTGCTGTATTTTGTAATAAGGTAAGCCGTAGCGCAGTACTTTCAGGCCCAGCTCTTTCACCAGGCCTAGGTCTTCTTTGTACCGGTTGTAGTGGTCGCACTCGGCCAGCAGGTCACGGCGGGTTTGGCCGTGGTCGATGGTCGGATAGCTGCACTCGATGCCGGTGGCAAACATGAAGTTGTTGGGTAAACCCGTGGGCAAGCCGTTGCCGTTGTTGCCGCCTGCCCCGCCAAACTGGTCGCCTTCGTAGTTGCCGCTGCCGAAGTGGTCTTTGATCCCGGTGAGAAAAGATTTCATGCGTAATCAATTAATTAGTGAGTAGTGAGCAATTGAATCGGAGAGCCACAACCGCCCACTGTTCCCTGCTAACTGTTGAGTACATCACAAATCCCGCCGCTGCTCGCGCTCCAGAAATTTATCGGCCGTGCGCAGGCTCAAGGCCATAATGGTGAGGGCTGGATTAACGCTTAACGCGCTCGGAAAAACCGAGTTATCGCAGATGTAGAGGTTGGGCACATCGAAGGCGCGGCCATCGCGATCCACCACGGCGTCGTCGCCGCTCAGGCCCATGCGGGCGGTGCCGATGACGTGGGCGTAGCGCCCAAATGCCCAGGTATCTGTAGCCCCGGCGGCTTCCCAGAGGCGGCGCATGAGGCGTTCGGCGTGGGCGTTCATGCGCAGCTCGTTTTCCTGGGCCGTGAAATGCAGACGCGGCTTGGGTAGCCGGCGGGCGTCCAGTTCATCGCTCAATTCCAGGTAGTTGTTGGCGTGGGGCAGACAATCGCCGAGGATATTAATGCCGGCGATGTGATTGTAATTGCGCATGTAGTTGCGCAGGGCAGGGCCCCAGAGTTTGCGGCCGCGCGCCACCTGCCCGGCAAACGTAACGGGCATCACGCCGATGCTTTGCAGCAGGTAGCCGCCCACGAAATCGGCATCGGCGGGTCGGTGCGTGTCCTGCGAGATCAAGCCGCCCGGAATGCCTTTATTGGGCCGTACTTCGTCGGCAAACGTGCCCCACACCTGCACGCCCGGGTGGGCCATTAGGTTGCGGCCTACCTGCCCGCTGCTGAGGGCCAACTCGTTGATTAGCAACAAGCGCGGCGTTTCCACCGCGCCGCCGCAAAGAAACAAGTGGCGGCATGCCTGACGGTGTGGCTGGCCGTTTTGGGTGTACACCACGGCGGCGACGTGGCCCCGGGCATCGCGCTCAATCTCGGTTACGAAGCTGTTGGGGCGGATGTCGGCCCCGTACTTCACTGCCAGCGGGACGAACGTGACGTCCATACTGGCCTTGGCTCCGTTCGAGCAACCGGCCTGGCAAAAGCCGCGGTTAGTGCAGGCCTCTCGCCAGCCCACACCTTCCTGGTAGTAGCGGGCCGACAGGGCTGCGTTGGCCGCCGGCGCGGTACGAATGCCGATTTTCTCGGCCCCGCGCACCATCAGTTGCGCGGCGCTATTGAGCGGCAGCGGCGCCAGCGGGTAGCCCTCAGCTCGGGCGGGGCCCCAGGGGTACGGGGTGGGCCCTGAAACGCCCAGGAACTGCTCCAACTCCTCGTAGTAAGGGACTAGGTCGTCGTAGGCCAGGGGCCAGTCCTCGCCCCGGTCAAAGTCGCGCCGGAGGTGCAGGTCGTCGGGCAGCGGGCGCGGCGTATAAGCCGTGTAGTGCAACGTTGAACCGCCCACCCCGGTACCGGAATTGTTCTTGCCCATGGCCAACGGGTCGGCGCCGGCGGAAAGCCGCTCGTCGTTCCAAAACAGAAAATCCTGCGCTTTCTCATCGGTCGCAAAATCCTGGGCGGGGTTGTACCAGGGGCCGGCTTCCAAGGCCACCACATTTAGGCCGGCCCGGGCCAAGCGGGCCAGCAGCGGGGCCCCGCCGGCCCCGAGGCCGATGACCACACAGTCTACTTCGTCGGCGGGCGTGGGGATGCGCTGGGGCTGCTCCTGGGGAGTATCAGCGGGCACGGGGGCCGGGTCTTCGGCCATCAATTCGCGCAGCAGCGGATCCTGAATGGCCGGCTGTACCGGGCTCATAACGCCTTCTTCGGCTATCTCTTCGTCAGGCATAGAGTGTAGGTTGTCGTTGCGAGGAGGAACGGCGAAGCAATCTTCCCTTCCGTTGATTGATAAAGATTATTCGGCAAATCGAAGGAAAAATTGCTTCATCGTTCCTCGTCACAATGACAGGCATTGCTTACTCTTTCAGTCATTTGCCACCTCACGCATTGGCGCCACTTCCCGGTCGTCGCGCTGGTTAAGGCCGATTTTCGTCCAAGCGGGCAAGTCAGCCATGCCTACGTATCCGATTTCTTCCTGGGCCAGGGGGTGGGCATAGTAGGTTTCGGCTAGCTCAACCAGTAACTCCTCAAAAAAGCGGCCGGCGTTCAAGTGTTGCCAAATGGCGCCAGGTGGGTCACCGCCGGAGATGGCCTGCATAACGTGGCCCTGCTGGTCGGCACTGAGGTAGGCAAAATCCTGCGTAAAAAGGACCTGGGCCGTTTCCTGTACGCCGCCCAGGCCCAGGCGAAACGCTTCGCGGTCGGGGGGCAGCGCGTCGTAGCGCCAGCCGTCGGCACGGCCTTCGGCCAGACGCTGGTCTACGGCGGGGGCCAGGGCAATGGGCTGGTCGGGGCGGTCGGGCTGCGGAAAGAGGCAAGCAGCTACGGCTTCGAGCAGAGCGAAGGCTTCGGGCGCAAAAAATCGCGGGAGATAGACCACCGGCGCGTCAAGTCGCTGCTGCAGCGCGGCCCGCGTGGCTTCCGAAACATGGGCGGTGTGCAGCAAGGCGCGCACCGTGCCGGCTGGGTAGTGGGGAGCAGGCATTGCCTAAGTTGGAAGAAGTAAAACGGGAACTAGCAGTCTAAACGATTATTGCCGAGAAAAGGCCGGCTCTCAGAGGCTTCGTCCAAAACTTTTCTGCGCAGCGACCAGCGGCCGGGGTATAAAAAAAGCAGCCAGCTCTGGGGCCGGCTGCTCTGGCAACAATGAAAGCTGCTAAACGCTTATCTGAACAGCGTCAGGGCCTTGAGAAATGTTTGCGACACGCCCCAGGCCAGGGGAATGCCCACAAACAGCCAAGCCAGGACCGCCGAGCCGCCCGAGCCAGTGTCGGCCACGGCGGGGGTAGTGGAGGAATTCGGTTGTGGATTCATATCAAAGTCGGGTTAGGGAGTGAAAGGCGGAAACTTAGTGGCCGCCGGCTTCTGCCATTACGGGGCCCTTCTCGTTGTATTTTTCGTTCACGGCCGTTATGGCCAGGTTGGCCAAGAAACCCACCACCAACAGGCCCGCCATGGTGTAGAACACCGTTTGGTAAGCGGCCGCACCGGTGAAGCCGGCTGCTTTACGGCTCTCGTGCAGATAGTTGACGATGACCGGACCCAGCACGCCGGCCGTGCTCCACGCCGTGAGCACGCGGCCGTGGATGGCGCCTACCTGATACTTGCCAAACAGGTCGGACAAGTAGGCCGGCATGGTGGCAAAGCTGGCCCCATACATGCTGATAATAACGCAAGCCACGACCACAAACAGGGTCAGCTGGGCGTTGCGCCCCAGCGTCGGAATGAGGGCGTACAGAATTACCCCTAGCACAAAATAAATCATATAAGTAGGCTTTCGGCCCATCTTGTCAGAGGCCGATGACCAGAAGAAGCGTCCTAGCAGGTTGGACAAGCTCAGCAAGCCCACAAAGCCGGCCCCTGCCGCCACGAGAGCCGCTTCGGTCATTCCCTTGCCCTTCTCCGTGCCCAAGATAACCGACTGAATGAGCGGTGAGGCAGTTTCGAGCACGCCGATGCCAGCCGTCACGTTGGTCACCAGCACCACCCACAGTAGCCAGAACTGCGGCGTCTTAATGGCGTTGTCGGCCGACACGTTGCCGGTGGTAATCAGGGCGCTGTGTTCGGCGTTGGGCACGTAGCCGGCCGGCGCCCAGTTGTCGGCCGGTACCCGAATGGTCCACACGCCGAACTGCATGAACAGGAAGTAGATGATGCCCAAGGCGATGAACGTGGGCGCCACGCCCATCGGCGCCGAGCCTTTGAAGTGCGCCATTAAAGCCACCGACAGGGGCGAGGCAATCATGGCGCCGCCGCCAAAGCCCATAATGGCCATGCCCGTGGCCACGCCCTTACGGTCGGGAAACCATTTAATCAGCGTGCTTACCGGCGAAATGTAGCCGATGCCCAGCCCGATGCCACCCACGAAACCGTAGCCGAAATACACCAGCGCCAAGCTATGTAGGTGCACGCCCAGCGAAGCAATCAGAAAGCCGCCCCCAAAGCACAGCGCCGAGGCCAGCATGGCCTTGCGCGGACCCACGCGCTCCAGCCACTTGCCGAAAATGGCGGCCGACAAGCCCAGCAGCACAATGGCAATGGAGAAAATCCAGCCAATTTGGCCAGGTGTCCAGTCGCCGGCGGCCGGGTGGTCTACATCGCCGCTGAGCAGGGCGTCAAGGGGCTTTTTGAACACGCTGAATGCATACGCCTGCCCGATGGCCAGGTGAATGGCCAAGGCGGCCGGCGGTATCAGCCAGCGGTTGTAGGCAGGGCCCGCCACGGTACGGCTTCGGTCCAGAATAGAGGTCGAATTTTCGGCCATGTAAAAAATGGTTGGGTGGGAAATAAAAAAACACAGAGTATCACCACCGGCCGTTGCTGGCAAATTGCTGAACGGAGGAAAGGTAGGAGCCTTTCGGGCCTTTTGGCCTTAAGCCGGCCGGAAACTTTGCTAATCAGCTATAGCCAGGAGGAGTGGGGAGTTGAGAACCAGGAAGAATGAGCCGTCGATGCATAGCTTCTCTTTCTCAATTCCTCATTCCGCCCGCACTACTCGTCGCTGCTGAGCTTGCCACCGGTCACATGCACGAGGCTACCGGTCATGAATGAGCCGTCGTCGGAGGCCAGCAGCACATAGGCTGGGGCCAACTCGTCGGGCTGACCGGGGCGCTTGAGGGCCACCTCGTGGCCGAATTTTTCGATTTCGCTCATCGGCATGGTGCCGGGGATGTTGGGCGTCCAGACCGGGCCGGGCACCACGGCGTTCACGCGGATGCCTCGCCCGCCCAAGTACAGCGCCAGCGACTTGGTAAGGGCATGAATGCCGGCCTTGGTGCAAGCATAATCGACTAGCAGCGGGATGCCCACAATGCCCACGATGCTGCCCGTGTTCACGATGGCGTCGCCCGCCTCGAGGTGCGGAATAGCCGCCTGCGCCATCCACATGTAACCTAAGATGTTGGTGTCGAACGTGCGGCGGATTTGCTCCTCCGGAATGTCCTCAAATTTCTCCTGCGCCATCTGGTAGGCCGCGTTGTTTACCAGCACGTTCAGTCTGCCGAATTCCTGTACCGTGCGCCGCACGGCTTGCTTGCACTGTTCGGGGTCGCGCACGTCGAGCTGGAGCACCAGGCACTGGCGCTTTTCGGCTTCCACCATCGCCTGGGTTTGGCGAGCGTCGTCGAGGTTTTCGTTGAACACAATGGCCACATGGGCCCCTTCCTTGGCAAAAGCGACGGCCACGGCCCGCCCAATGCCCGAGTCGGCCCCGGTGATGAGGGCGATTTTGTCCTGCAACTTGCCGGCACCGCGGTAGGCCCGCAGGCTCGACTGCGGCTGGAGCTTCATATCGGCCTGCGCCGCTGGGTAGGGTAGCTTTTGAGCGGCGGCCTTCATGTTTTTGGCCGTGGGGCGCACGGGGGCTCTGGCAGGGGCCGTTTTTTGGGGCTTGGGCGCGTCGGTCGGACCCTTGGGAACAGCAGCGGTAGTTTTTTTAGGAGGCATGGCGCAAGAACTGGAAACTGGTTAGAGCCTTTGTTTACGAAAAAACGCCCTGCCCGGCTATGCCGGGGCCCTTACGCAGCAGCGTTGGGGTACACGGGCGGCCGCTCGGCCAGCGGCTTGCGGCCGCGGTAGCGCCCAAACAACGCGGCCGTGCCCCACATAGCTAGCAGCGGCCCCGCGAAATAAACCCACAACGCCGGGGCCAAGCCGGCAGCGACGGCCGTGCCCATACTACGGGCCGGGTTCAGACTCATGCCTGAAACCGGGGCTTCGGCTACAATGAACACGGCCAACATGATGCCCGCCAAAACGCCCACCCGGTCCTTAAACCGCGCCGAATGAAGTGCCCGCAACAGCAACAGCATAAAGACCCCTGAAATGCTAGTCTCGGCGCCCAGCGCCCACAACCAGCCGTAATCACTGTCGATAGGCCGGGTGACGTTGTAATGAATAGCCGGGTAGCCAAACCACGGCTGCAGCAGATGGAACATTGCGAAGCCCGCCGCCAGGGCCCCTGCGAACTGAAACAGAACGTACCACAGCGCGTCGGCGGTGCGGATGTGGCTCAGCTGCCAGAAGCCCAGCGTCACGGCCGGGTTGAAGTGGGCCCCTGAGCGTTGGCCCCACGGCGAATAAGCCATGGCCATTACCAGCCCGCCCATCACCAGGGCCAGGCCGGTGCGCTGCACCAACTCGCTCGGCCCCAAGGCCTGCGCCACCGCCGAGTTGGGGTGCCGAAACACCACTGCCGCCGTGCTTGACACGGCCAAAAAAATGGCCGAACCGGTGGCTTCCACTAAATAGTGGGGCCAGTGGCGGCGCAGTGAGCGGGTCATTTCGGCAGCAGAAGCCATGGGCAAAAAGCGTTGGTCGACTCTGCGCGGCATGCACACAGACGGCGAAACCGCGCTAATGGAAACGCAAAAACGTCCGGCGGGTTGGCTTCAGCGGGCCGGTGGGAACGGTTGCGGCACGCGGGTAGCGGCGTGTAGCTCGCCGGCTGTGTGGCTGGCTTGCATAGCCACGAACTCGGCCTGCCAGGCGCGCACGCGCAACTCATCGCGGGCGGGCAGGTCGGGGCGCACGCTGGCCAGGGCCGCGTTCAAATCGGCGTATACGGCGCGGGCGTAATCCCAGTCGCGGTCGGTCCAGGCCTTGTGGCGGGCGCGGGTCTGCTGCAATAGTTGCTGATAAGGCCCCCCGATGGTGGCCGGCGTGAGGGCCCCCAGCCGGCCCGCGTAGGGCCCCAGTAGGTTGGCGGCGAAGGTTTTTTGGCGTGCGGGGCTGAGGGGCTGGGCCCGTCGAATGCGGTTGGCTGCGTCGTACCGCGCGGTTTGGCGGCCCACGCGGGCCAGGGTGTGGGCCCCGGCACGGGCCAGCGTGTCGAGCTTGCGGGTTTGCTCGCGCACCACGGCCTGGCGTTCGCGCGGGGTCGAGTCGCAGGCCGTAACCAGGCAGGCCAGGGCGGGCAACGCAAGCGCCACGGCCAGAAGCGAAAACAACTTTTCCATGTCCGAAATGTAGCTCACAGCTGGCCGCTGCTGTCTTCCAACTGTTCGCGTAGGGCCAACTGCTGCTCGCGCAGGCCGGGCAAGTGGGGGCACAGCGTCTCCAGCTGTATTAGCACGCGCAAGGCCCGGCGCGGCTCGCCGAGTTGCCGTAGCATGGCCGCCTGCCCCCAAAGAGCCCCAAAGTGGCGGGGCTCGCGGCGCAGGGTTTCGGAGATGTCGGCGAGCGAGGCGCGGTAGTCGCCGCGCTGGTAGTAGGCGGTGGCGCGCTTGTTCCAGCCCTCGGCCAAGTGCGGAGCGGCGGTAATCAGCGCGCCGAATAAGCCGATGGCGCGGGTGTAATCAGCCGCTTGCAGGGCGCGCATCCCGGCTTCGAGCTGCTTGTCGAGGGCCGCGTCATCGGTCGTCAGCCAGATTTGCCAGATGCCGTTTTGCAGGGCCTCAATCTCGGCCGGGGCGGTAGCGGTGCGGAGCTGGGCGAAGAGGTTGTCAAGCATTTTCAGTGAACAGTTAGCAGTGAACAGGGAGCGGTTGCTAAAGAATAAACGAGCCCAATATAAAATTGATAACCGTTCACTGCCCACTGCTCACGGAAATTAAAACAGTTCTTTGGCCACTCTGCGGATGCTTTCGGCCTTGCCCATAGAGTAGTAGTGGAGGCAGGGCACGCCGTGGGCCATCAGCTCGCGGCTTTGGTTGAGGCACCATTCGATGCCCACGGCGCGGGTAGCGTCGTTGTCGCGGCACTGGCTCACAGCCTCCACCAGGGCCTCGGGCAGGTTGAGGAAGAAGGTGCGCGGCAGCATGGTGAGTTGGCTTTTTGTGGTCAACGGCTTGAGGCCAGGGATGATGGGCACGGTAATGCCCGCGGCCCGGCAGCGGCGCTCGTAGTCGAAAAACTGCTCGTTGTCGAAAAACATCTGCGTCACGATATAATCGGCCCCGCGGTCCACCTTGTGCTTGAGGTAGCGGATGTCGGCCCCGGAATTGGGGGCCTCAAAGTGCTTTTCGGGGTAGCCGGCTGTGCCGATGCAGAAGTTAGTGGCCCAGGTATCGTCTTGGGCCTCGTCCAAATACTCGCCCTTGTTGAGGTCGGCCAGCTGCCCGATGAGGTCGCAGGCGTAGGCGTGGCCATCAGGCTCGGGCTTGAACACGCCCTCCGATTTAATCGGGTCGCCGCGCAAGGCCAGTACCGAGTCGATGCCCAGAAAATGCAAGTCAATCAGCGCGTTCTCTGTTTCCTCCCTCGTAAAGCCTCCGCAAATGAGGTGGGGCACGGTGTCCACGTCGA
>JANPOR010000317.1:0-4116 GCA_031428075.1 Hymenobacter sp.
ACGGGTTGCATTTGGGGCCCCGCGAAGGCCCGGATTATCGTCCACCCGAGCAGCAGCAGCGCCAAGGCCTGCACGCTCCGCCCGATCCATTCGCCCACGCGGGTGTAAAAAGTCATCTCGCCGTTCAAGTGCACCGTGGCGCGGCTGGCGGTGGGCACCCAAGCCGGCTCGCGCTGCGTGATGTCGCCCTTTTGGTTGATGAAGCCAGTGAAGCCAGTGTTGGCGGCGCGGGCGATGTCGCGGCGGGTTTCGATGGCGCGCAGGGCCCCCAGGCGCAGTAGCTGGCGGTAGCCGGGCGAATCGTGCCACCAGGCGTCGTTGGTGACCAGGCCCAGCAGTGTGGCCCCGCCGCGCACGTATTCGGCCGTGAAGTCGCCGTAGATGGATTCGTAGCAAATCAGCGGCCGCACCACCATGCCCGGGGCCCCCGGCACGGCCAACAGCTTGGCTTCGGGCCGGGTGCCGTAGCTGCCCACGGTGCCGCCCAGGTCGATATGCGCGATGAGGGAAGTGAGCAGCGGCGGAATTTTTTCCACGCCCGGCACCAGCCGCTCCTTGTGGTAAAACTGCACCGGAGCCGTGGCGCTGGCGAAATACGCCGCCGAGTTGCACACGTCGTAGTAGCCAGCGTCGTCGCGGTAGCGGGCGGTTTCGCTGACCGCCTCCTTATTGGGGTACGTCACGATGCTGGTGATGCCCGTGAGCAGCGTCAGGCCCGGGTGCCGCCCCAACCAAGCGCGGATGCGCCGAATTTTGGGGTTGCTGTCGATGGTGTTTTCCCAGTAGTACTCTTCCAGGCTGGTCTCAGGCCAGAGCACAAGCCGGGTTTGGGGCGTGAGGTGCTGTTCGCTGAGGTCGAGCATCCGCGTCAGCTGCTCGTCGAAGGGAATGAAATGCGGCGCGCCCTGAAATTTTTCGGTGTAGGGGTCAACGTTGGGCTGCACGACCACCACTTCGGCTGGGGGCCCTTTTTCTTGGTACCGGGCTCCGATAACGTAAGAGAGCGCAAGGGGAAAGACGATGGCGAGTAGCGGCACCAATCGGCCCACCTTAAACGAACGACCACGACTCAAACCGGCCCGGACGCTTCCCGATGCGGCTTCTGCCTGCCACAACTCACCCGGAACTAATGCAAAGAAAATCAGCAGGTTCACCCCCCACACCCACACCGAGCCGCCCAAAAAACCCGTATACTCGTACCATTGCACCCACTGCGGCACCGCCGCGAAGCCGTTGCCCAGCGTGAGCCAGGGCCAGGTAAGGTCCCAGCGTAGGTGCAGTTGCTCGAAGGCAATCCAGTAGATGGGCAGTGCGAGGTAGCCAATGCGGGCCCCCAAGCGCTTCTTAGTCTGGCGAAAAGCCATGAGCGGCAGGCACATCATTAAGGCATTTAGCACCACGGCGGCGATGCCGGCGGCCAGGTCGGCGTAGCTCACCCACCAGACGGTGAGGGCGTTCCAGAGTACCAGAAACAAGTAGGTGTAGGCAAACACGCGCCGCTTGCGGGCCCCTTGTTGGGTAAGCTGCCGCTCCAGCACCAGGTACGGCACCCAGCCCACGAACAGGCCCAGCGGCCAGAGCGTGGCGCTCGGCGACCAGCCAGTGGAGAGCAGCAGGGCCCCCAGCGAGGCCAACACAACGGGATGACGCCAGGGGCTAGTCTTCCCCAAATTCGTTGGATTCACGGTCTTCGTTTTCAGCATCTTCCTTTTCTTGAGCGTAACGACCAGCGCGGCTCTCGCGGGCGGGCGGGACGGGGTTGCCGGCCACCACCAACACAATTTCGCCCTTGATATTCGCCCGGGCCCCAAAATCGGCTCCGAGACTGCCGAGCGTGCCGGTCACGGTTTCTTCGAATAATTTGGTCAGCTCACGGCTGACGGACGCCGGACGTTCGGCCCCAAACACTTCGGCCAGCTGGCCCAGGGTTTTCACCAGCCGGTGCGGCGACTCGTAAAAAATCATCGTGCGGGGCTCCGCGGCCAGCTCACGCAGGCGGGTCTGGCGGCCTTTTTTGACGGGCAAAAACCCTTCAAATGTGAACCGCTCGGCCCCGAAGCCCGACTTGAGCAGAGCCGGCACCAGGGCCGTGGGGCCCGGCAGGCACTCCACAGCCAGGCCCCGCGCCAAGCACTCGCGCACCAGCAAAAACCCGGGGTCGGAGATGCCCGGCGTGCCGGCATCGGATACCAAGGCCATCTTTTCGCCCTTGGCGAGGCGCTCCAATAGGCGCGGCACTTGCTGGTGCTCGTTGTGGAGGTGGTAGCTGAGGAGCGGTTTTTTCAGGCCAAGGTGTTGAAGCAGGCGGCCGCTCACGCGGGTGTCTTCGGCCAGCACGAGGTCGGCCTCGCCCAGCACACGGATGGCCCGAAGGGTGATGTCCTCCAGGTTGCCGATGGGCGTGGGCACGATGGTGAGGGCGGGGGCGTCGGGCATGGGGCAAAGGTACGGACGGGTTCAGGGCAGTGAGCAGTGAGCAGTGAGCAGTGAGCATGATGCTCTATCGGCATGACGTTCTAACGGATAACTACTCATTACTTAACTATTTCCTGACAACTCCCTACTGGTAAACATAATGAGTGGCCACGGCGTCGATGGCGGCGGCCAGGCGATGGTCGCGCGGGGTTACGGCGTTGCCCGCGTCGTGGGTGCACAGGCGAAATTCGACGACGCTGTACTCGTTGCTGAACCACGGGTGATGGTCGAGCCGCTCGGCCTCGGCGGCTACTTCTGTGAGAAAAGCGAAGGCAGTCCTGAAATCCGCGAAGCGGAAGGTGCGGTGCAGGCTGTTATCGGTTTCGGTCCACATGGCTTGGAGGAGTTAAGAAAGAGGATACAAAGGCAATGATTGGCTGTGGCAAAACCCAAACGACCAAACCAAAGTACACCTTTATCCAGTCAACTCAACACCCATTAAAATGTCCGTCGATCCCAAAAACCGCCCCATCCGTGTCATCAACGACGACACCACCCAAGAAGAAATGGAGGCCGGCCATTACATTCCCAACGCCGACCCGCCCAAAAATGAAGAAGCCCGCGGCGGCTTCGGCAACCGCGACGGCAAACAGGGCTTCGGTACCGACACGGCCGGCGGCGAAACCGCTTTGGGCGTGAACGAAACCGCCGACGACATGGCCCCGCCCCCCGACAACATGCGCTCGGACGACCAAGGCCGCCCCAACCAAGCCAACCAAGACCTGCCGGCCCGCGAAACCTACGACGATGACCCCGACTTGGTGGCCGTGCACCACCCCGTCGGGCCCCTGGACGAGCTGGACGCCGACGACCGCCGCCGGGGCCCTGACGAAATGGAAAACCCCAAATCGCGCGTTGGCATGGGCGAGATGGAGCCCAAGTCAGTCCAGCCCATCACCGGCACCGATACCAACGCCGAATTGACCGATTTTAACGCCATCGACACGGCCATTGACCAGTAGCGCCGGGGCCCTTGTCCTCAACGCCAGTTATTTTCTTTTCACCTAAACGTGCTTCGTCATGCCCAGCCATCACAACAACCGGAAAGACAGCGAAAATCCAGATAAGCGCAACCTCGAAGGCCACCCCAAGGCCGATGCCTTGCCAGCCGGCGACCTCGATGAAATCACTGAAGACCAGCTGGAACAGGACGCCCTCGACACCGGCCAGCGCCACCCTAACCGGGGCCACGACAAGCCCAGCATCGACAAGCCGGCCTACGACTAGATTCTTGTTATCAAATTTTTACGAAGGGCACCACGCTGGGCAGCGCGGTGCCCTTTTTTTTGCGATTGTCATTCCGAACCCCGGAAGGAATCCGCATTGAGGGCCCCGGATTCCTCCCGGGGTTCGGAGCGAATAATTATCATCAGCCGATGAGCTCGGCCACGATTTTGGCCGACAGCAGACACAGCGGGATGCCGCCGCCGGGGTGCACCGAGCCGCCGCAGAAGTACAGCCCGTCGAGCCGCCCCGAAAAGTTGGGGTGCCGCAGAAACGCCGCCAACGGGTTGTTGCTGGAGCTGCCGTAGAGGGCCCCGCCAATCGACGAAGTATCGGCCGCGATGCCGGGCGGCGTCCACGTTTTTTCGGCCCTGATGAGCGGCTCCAGGTCGGTGCTCAAGGCCTGACCCAACTTAC
>JANPOR010000318.1:0-6046 GCA_031428075.1 Hymenobacter sp.
GGAAGGCAAGCAGCAACTCGGCCTGCACCAGAACCAGACGCGCTCCTGGCCGGCCTGGCCGCATCACATTGCCCTGACCATGATGGGCTTGCACCTGCTGCTCGACACGCAAGTGCGCCAGCGCGAGGCGATTCCCAACTTATCCTTCGCCAGCCTCAAACTGGTACTGGCTCAAAAAATGCAAAATCTACTGCACCGGGACAAGGCCCTGCTCTCCGCCGTCATGCAGCGAGCCCAAGCCAACACCCCCAAACGACCCCAAACTAACTCGCCCTAACCTGCCAAAGTAGAGTTAAGTACTTGTTCAAAATTAAACCATTAGTTGGTTGTTACTATGCGGATGCAAAAACGCTACATTGCTTTAAACGCTGCGGAACGGGCTGCCTTGGAGGCCGGCCGTCACCATCACCCGCAGCACCAGTTCCGTGCTCGTTGCCAAGGCTTGTTGTGGAGCGCGGACGGGCATTCGGTCCCCGCGCTGGCGGCCCTGCTGGACGTGGGCCAGGGGACCGTGTACGGCTGGTTTAACCGCTGGGAACGGGGCGGCCTGGCGGGCCTGGCCAACGCCAAGGGGCAAGGCCGGTCCACTATCCTGCAGCCCGCTGACCAGCAACGGGTTGCGGCCGCCGTACGCGCCAACCGCCAGCAACTCAAAGACGTGACCGCCGTGTTGCGTCAGGAACTGCGCAAAGATTTCTCCCCCCTGACGCTGAAGCGTTTTTTAAACAGGGTGGGGGCAAATGGCGGCGCTTCCGCCACAGCCTGAAAACGGCCCAGGACCCGGACGGGTACGCCTTCAAAGCGGATCAATTGCGCCAAGTACAAGAGCTGGAAAAAGAAGGCGCGATTGACCTGTTCTACGGCGATGAGTCCGGCTTTTGCCTGACTTCGGCCGTCCCGTACGGCTGGCAATTTCCCGGCGAACACGTCGCCACCCAACCGCGTCATAGCCAGCGTTTCAACGTGTTGGGCTTGTTCAACGCCAGCACCAGTGAGTTGCACACCGCTGCCCGCGAGGGGACCTTGGAGGCCGCCTTTGTCATCGACACGCTTGACGCCTGGGCCGCCACCCGGACCCGTCCGACGGTACTGGTCCTCGACAATGCCCGCCTGCACCACGCCGCCACGTTCCAGGCGCGGCTGCAGGACTGGGAAGACCGCGCGTGCATATTTTCTACCTGCCCGCCTACAGCCCCCATCTCAACAAAATCGAAACCCTCTGGCGTAAAATCAAATACGGGTGGCTGCGGCCCGAAGCCTACACCGATTTCAAGACCCTCAAAACCGCTGTTTGGCACATCCTCGACCGCGTCGGCCTGCAATTCACCATCCAGTTTGCAACCTGACATTACTGGAATAAATCTGAACAAGTACTTATCCATGAACCAATTGGATATTTGGGGTGGCATCGAATGCAGCCACTGCCGCGTGGGCGACACTTATTCTGACCAGCTCACGCGCAATGGCCATTGGCATCGGCTCGATGATCTTGATGCGTTGGCCGGCCTCGACCTTAAAACGCTGTGCTACCCGCTTCTGTGGGAGCACATCTGCTCAGATAACCCTGACACTTGCGATTGGAGCTGGCCCGATATTCGGCTGCCCCGCTCCGCGAATTAGGAATCAACCCCATTATTAGCTTGGTGCACCACGGCAGCGGCCTCCGCTACACGGCCCTGCACGAAGACACATTCGCTACCGGCCTCGCCCAGCACGCGGCCAATGTAGCCGAGCGCTACCCCTGGCTCACGCACTTCACTCCCGTGAACGAGCCGCTGACCACTGCCCGCTTTAGCGCCCTTTACGGCTACTGGTATCCGCACACCGCCGATGCCCGCACCTTCGTCCGGGCCCTGCTCAACCAACTCGAAGCTACGCGGCTGTCGACGAAGGCCACCCGGAAAATTATTCCGCACGCCCAGCTGGTGCAAACCGAAGACCTGGCCCAGGTGCACAGCACGCCGGCCATGCGCTACCAAGCTGATTTCAAAAACTTGCGCCGCTGGCTCAGCTTCGATTTGCTGTGCGGCCATGTCACGCCCACGCATTTGTTCTGGCACTGCCTGCGCGAGCACGGCGCCCGCGAAGAAGAACTGCAAACCTGGCTCGACGACTCTTGCTTACCCGATGTGATGGGCCTGAACCACTACCTCACCAGCGAGCGGTTTCTGGATGAAGAGCTGCGGGACTAATGGGGCTGCCACACCGCCGACAACGGCCGCCAGCGCTACGCCGACGTGGAAGCCGTGCGCGTCGGCAACTTGAGGATAACCAGCGTGTGCAGCCTGCTACTCCAAGCCTGGCAGCGCTACTAACTCCCCCTGGCCATTACCGAAGCCCAGCGCACCTGCGAGGAGCAGGTGCGCTGGCTGCACTACGTGTGGGAAGAAGTCAAGGCTGCCCGAGAGCAGGGAGCCGATATGAGCGCTGTTACAGTGTGGTCGCTGTTTGGTACTTTCGATTGGGATAGCTTACTCACTCAAAACGCCAACAGCTACGAAATTGGCGTGTACGATGTGTATAGCGGGCAGCCGCGGCCTACACTGCTGGCCAAGCCAGTGTGCCATGGCTCATGGCAAATCTTTGGAGCATCCCGTGCTGCAGAGCTTGGGCTGGTGGCAGCGCCCCGGCCGGGTGCAGTTTCAGCCCAGCACAGCCTCGGTCCAACCACGCGTGCTAAAAACCGTAAATCAACGGGTAAAAGCCATGTTCGTATCGCGCGACGATGAATCCGAAGATCCAGAATGTGCGGCCTGATTTTGTTCGCAACCACGTCGCCGGGCGTGGTATACGCCCCTACTTATTGCGGGCACTAACGGTACGCTCGGGCGGACATGCAGCCGAATTTGCCACATCCGGGGGCTGGTTGCGCTGGGTCTTGGCTGCGCCGAACTCGACGTTGCCAACCCCGTGTCGGTTGATAAGGCGTTCGATGCCCTCCGGCCGTGGGCTGTGGTAAATGCAGCCGGCTACGTCCGCGTCGACGATGTCGAAGCCGACGAGGGGCGCTGCTACCGCGAAAATGCCACTGAACCGGCCGTGTTGGCCGCTGCCTGCGCCCAGCGTGCGTTGCCGTTCCCCACGTTCTCCTCCGACTTGGTGTTCGACGGCCAGCAGGACGAGCTATACACCGAATCCGCTGTTCCCAACTCGTTGAATGCTTGTGGCCGCAGCAAGCTCGCCGGAGAGCAGCGGGTGGCGGCCGTGTATCCCAAGGCCTTAGTGGTGCGCACCAGTGCCTTCTTTAGCGGCTAGGACGAATTTAATTTTGTGCATTTCGCCCTGCAGGCCGCCCGCAACGGCCAGTCTTTCAGAGCGGCCGACGACGTGCGTATCTCGCCCACTTGCGTGCCCGACCTAGTCAACGCATCGTTGGATTTGCTGCTGGACGACGCCTGGGGTATCTGGCATGTAACCAACCACGGGATCTGCGCCTGGGCTGGGTTGGCCCGCCTGACCGCGCAGCACGCCGGCTTATTGCCCGACCTGGTGGTGCCCCGCCTCATAGCTGACTTCGGCCTGGCCGCCCGGGCCGGCCAAAGCGTGCTCACTAGCGAACGCAGCATGGTACTCTTGCTCCTCGAACACGCTCTGGGCTGCTGCCTGGCGGATATGGAACGTCATCCTGTTGCATCAAGCTAACCAGGGATTGCGGAAACGCCCCATGGCAAGCTCACACGTTGGGGAAGTGTTCTGGGCCGAACGCGCCAGAGCATGGCCCCGGACAGTCATACCTGGCCGGGCTGCGAACCACCGTACCCGAACTCCTGTTGTGCCTCTTGCATTTCTGCCAAGGTGTCGTAAATTTTGTTTTGGGACGGTTTTAGCGGAAGGCTCCGTAAATTTGGGGTGCGCTGCGGCGCCTATTCGTTAAAAATACTACCCGATGTTAGATTTTCTCGGCAAGACTGTCGCCAAGCTATTCGGCTCCAAATCGGAGCGTGACCTAAAGGAAATCGTGCCATACGTGGCGCTGATTAATGCCGAATATGCCAAACTGGCTGGCCTGACCGACGACCAGCTCCGCGACCAGACCCAAGCCGTGCGCGCCCGGATTGACGAGCGATTGGCTGGCATCGACGGGCAGATCGGGGCCCTACACCAGCAGATGGCCGACCAGCCTACGATGGACGTGGCCCAGAAGGAAACTCGCTTCGAGCAGATTGACGTGCTGGAAAAGCAGCGCAACAAAGACCTTGAAGCCGTGCTGCTAGAGGTGCTGCCTTCGGCTTTCGCCATCGTGAAGGAAACCGCCCGCCGCTACGCCCAGAACGGCCAGTTGACGGTGATGGCCACCGATGTTGACCGTGAGTACGCCGCCCGCAAGGGCAATGTGACCATCGAGGGCAGCCAAGCCGTGTGGGCCAATAAGTGGCTGGCTGGTGGGGCCGAAATCACCTGGGACATGGTGCATTACGACGTGCAGTTGATTGGGGGCGTGGTACTGCACCAGGGCAAAATCTCGGAAATGGCCACCGGCGAGGGCAAGACGTTAGTTTCGACGCTGCCGGCGTTTCTCAATGCGCTGTCGCGTCGCGGGGTGCACATCGTGACGGTAAACGACTACCTGGCCAAGCGCGACTCGGAGTGGAACGCGCCGCTGTTCGAGTTCCACGGCCTCACGGTGGACTGCATCGATAAGCACCAGCCTAACACCGACGAGCGCCGCCGCGCCTACGCCGCCGACATCACTTACGGCACCAACAACGAGTTCGGCTTTGATTATCTGCGCGATAACATGGCCCGCGACCCCGAGGAGCTGGTGCAGCGCAAGCATCACTACGCCATGGTAGACGAAGTGGACTCGGTGCTGATTGACGATGCGCGGACACCGCTCATCATCTCGGGGCCCGTGCCGCGCGGCGACGTGCACGAGTTTTACCAGCTCAAGCCGCGCATCCAGCGCTTGGTCGACGAGCAGAAGAAGCTGGTGCAGCAGTACCTCGTGCAGGCCCGTAAGCTCATTGCCGAAGGCAAAGACGGCCCCGAAGACGGCGACAAAAACGGCAACGGCGGCCTGCTGCTGCTGCGCGCCGCCCGGGGCCTGCCCAAGAGCAAGCCGCTCATCAAGTACCTCTCGGAAACCGGCAACCGCGCGGTGCTGCTGAAGACAGAGAACTTCTACCTGCAGGATAACTCGCGCCAGATGCCCAAGGCCGATGAGCCGCTATTCTTCACCATCGACGAGAAAAATAACCAGATTGAGTTGACCGAAAAGGGCATCGACCTGATTACGGCACAGGGCGAGGACCCGCACCTGTTCATTATGCCCGACATCGGGATGGAAATTGCCGCCATCGAGAACATGCCCGGCCTCAGCGCCGAGGAAAAACTCCAGCGCAAGGAACAGCTGATGCAGGATTACAACGAGAAATCGGAGCGCGTTCACACTGTGAACCAACTGCTGAAGGCCTACACGTTGTTCGAGAAGGACGACCAGTACATCCTCACCGACGACGGCAAGGTAAAAATTGTGGACGAGCAGACCGGTCGCGTGATGGAGGGCCGCCGCTACTCCGATGGCCTGCACCAAGCCATCGAGGCCAAGGAAAACGTGCGCGTGGAAGATGCCACCCAGACCTATGCCACGGTGACGCTGCAGAACTATTTCCGCATGTACCACAAGCTGGCCGGCATGACCGGCACGGCCGAAACCGAAGCCGGCGAGTTCTGGGAAATCTACAAGCTCGACGTGGTGGTGAGTCCCACCAACCGGGTGATTTCGCGCAAAGACTCCGACGACCAGGTGTACAAGACGGTGCGTGAGAAATACAACGCCGTGGCCCTGGAAATCCAGAAGCTGGTGGAAGCCGGCCGCCCCGTGCTGGTGGGTACGACTTCAGTAGAAATCTCCGAGCTGATGTCGCGCATGCTGAAGCTGCGCGGCATTCCGCACCAGGTACTGAACGCCAAGCAGAACCAGCGCGAGGCCGAGATTGTGGCCGGCGCGGGCTACCCCGGCACCGTGACCATTGCCACCAACATGGCCGGCCGCGGCACCGACATTAAGCTGCGCGAGACATCCAAGGACTCGGGTGGCCTGGCC